>JAPZAS010000029.1 GCA_027460525.1 Candidatus Methanoperedens sp. | reverse complement strand
CCGCTTCGCATGGTGGAACTCACGCGGTACAGCTTCAGGAAGGAGCAGAGCGGGGAGCTTGTGGGGCTGCGGCGTCTTCGTGCGTTCACGATGCCTGATATGCATTCCCTGTGCAGGGATATGGACGAGGCTGTGGAGCAGTTCAACGACCAGTACAATATGTGTATAAACGTTCTCTCAAAAATCGGCATATCCCTTTCGGATTACGAGGTAGCAATTCGTTTCACGCGGGATTTCTATGAAAAGAACAAAGAGTTCATAGTCGGGCTTGTCAGGACCGTGAACAAGCCTGTATTGATAGAACTCTGGGATGAGAGATTCTTCTATTTCGTGCTGAAGTTCGAGTTCAATTATATTGATGCGATGGACAAAGCCAGCGCTCTTTCCACAGTCCAGATAGACGTTGAGAATGCGGAGCGTTATGGAATAAAATATATCGATTCCAAAGGGGCAGAAAAGAGACCTTATATCCTGCACTGCTCGCCCAGCGGCGCCATCGAGAGATGCATGTATGCCCTGCTTGAGAAGGCGTACATGAATTCTGAGAAAGGCATCGTCCCCATGTTCCCGGTGTGGCTCTCGCCCACGCAGGTAAGGATAATCCCGGTTACAGAAAAGCATATGGAATATGCCGAAAAAGTGGCAGGCGAGTTGAACTGGAGAGTGGACATTGACGACCGCGAGGAGACCGTGGGCAAGAAGATACGCGAGGCTGGGAAAGAGTGGGTACCTTATGTGGCTGTTGTGGGGGATGAAGAAGTTAAGGACAATAATATTACGGTTACGGTGAGGAGTGAGTCCTTGCCGAATAAGCCTGCCAATGTGATGATGAGCGTGCTGGAGCTAAACGAAAGGATATCAAATGAGGTTTCTGGTTTTCCTTTCAAGACAAATCCGCTTGCTGTGAAGCTGTCGGCAAGACCGAAGTTTGTTTAAGCAACAGAAAACTAAAAAGGTTTGAGATCATATTAAGGGACATGTCAGGCAACAGGGACATTCAAATCGTCGTAATTTATATAATTTTAACAGTCTTGTTCGTATTGCTTCCACCCCTCAATGCCACTCCCGCCAGAACCATACTTGGCATTCCAATGGTTTTATTCCTGCCAGGCTATGCTCTAATTGCAGCTCTTTTTCCAAGAAAAAGCGATTTAGATGGCATCGAAAGATTAGCATTAAGCTTCGGTCTCAGCATTGCCATTGTGCCACTTATAGGTCTGGGATTGAATTTCACACCCTTTGGGATACGACTTATCCCGATTCTTTTCTGCATCTCTCTTTTCACATTTTTAATGTGTTTTATCTCATACTACAGGAGGTCGAAGTTACCTGAGAAGGAAAGATTTGAAGTTCCATTTCCATATATTTATTCTTCTTTAAAAGAGGAAGTTCTCAATTCAAAGTCCAGAGTAGATAAAATCCTCACGATCATTCTAATTTTTTCAATATGTATTTCAATAATCGCATTAATATATGTCATAGCTTCTCCAAAGCAGGGAGAAAAATTCACGGAATTCTATATATTGGGAGATAATGGGAAAGCTGAAAATTACCCGACACAACAAGTAGTAGGAGTGAACAGCAGTATTATTATCGGCATTACAAACCACGAATATGGGCAGATAAACTATACGCTGAATATATCCCTCGAAAATGATACACTGCGCACGGTGCGTGTTAAATTGGCACATAACTCAACATGGGAGGAGAGAGTCTCTTTCACGCCTGAAAGAACGGGTGATAATTTGAAACTTGAATTCCTGTTATTTAAAGAAAATAACTTCACAGCACCTTACAGAAATCTTCATTTATGGGTGAATGTCACAAGAGCCTGAGATATTCGTATTCTATACGTTTTGCAATCTTTTCCCAGGTATGGTTTTCGATCACATACCTGCGTGCATTCTTCCCAATTTCCTTTAACCTTCGCTCGTCGGAGAGCAGCACTGCAATTTCTTCCCCGAGGTGTTCGGCATCCGTGAGCACACCATTCTTTCCGTTTATGATTTCTTCAAGCCCCCATGCACCCGTTGCGACAACAGGCTTGCACATCGCCATGGCTTCAAGCATAAAGATGCTTGAAGCCTCCACTATACTGGGTACCACTGCGATGTCCCCCAATGCAATGTATTCTGCTATGTTCTCATGAGGTATTGCACCCAGAAAATCCACGCTCTCTTTTATACCAAGCTCATCAGCCAGGTGCATCAGATTGTAGCGTTCGGGTCCATCGCCTACTATAAGAAGCCTGCACTTTTTATTCTCGAGTATGAAAGGCATGAAGCGCATCAGTCTGTCCACACCGTTTTTTCTGACTAGCCTCCTTGCCGTCACAAGGACAGGGCAGTGGTAGGCAGATGTAACAGGTTTAATTCCCGGATTGAACTTCTTGACATCAACCCCATTGTAAATCACTTTGATTTTTTCTGTTTGCGCACCCCATCTGAGCACTTGCTGTGCAAAGTAACCGCCTGTATGGATTTGCATATCGGACATATGCGCCAGAGCAGGCGCAAGGATGCGTTCTACCGATCTATAGAATGCAGCAGCCACAGGGTTCACGAGTAAATCCCATTCTGGATAGTAGGAGCCATGGATAGTATTCACTGCAACCCCGCCGTACCTTCTTGCAAGGATGTTCGCAGCAATCCCGGAAGTGTACACATGCCCGTGGTATATGTCATATCCGCTCAGTTTTTTTGAGAGTATGATGGGTAGAAATGCAGCTTGCCTGGCAAGCGAAAGTCCGCCACGGGAACGTGCAACTTTAAGAATATTCAAGAAATCTATGTTAATAAAGCGAACTCCATCCTGCGTGTATTCTCCACATGTTCCATCTGCTCCTGATACAACAGTTACTTCATGCCCCAGCTCAGCAAGGTGGCGCGAGAGTTCGAAAACAGCAACCTCCACGCCCCCGATTCGTTTCAGCGGATCAAGCTCATATATCTGAAGGATTTTCATGAATCTCCGAAAGTGTTCTGGTGCCTCCTGTAAGGTTCAGGATTTGCTCTAAAAGGTTCTTTTTAAAGACTGACTCATAAGAGGGATGAATGTAGAAAACAAAATATTCGCTCTTACAAAGCTCTTTTACCCTCCTTAGTATATCGCTGTCATCGGCGCCTAATTCGCCAGTTGAGAGCATGCTAACTGGAACCTGCATGGTTTTTAGCCTTTTGCCATTTATTTCCGGATAGAATGCTCTGTCACCATAGAAGTCGCTGGAATAATCAAAACCAAAATCATCGAGTGCGAGGAGGTATTCATTGCTGGTCCGAAAACCTGGTGAAGCAAACGAGCTTGGAGGGAAGCCGAACTCATTTTCGAACAGCTCGCACCCTTTTGATATCATTGTCGAGATCTCCTCTTTGCTTTTCCCTTGAAGAAAATTCATCCATTCGTAATGTCTGTAACCATGAAGCCCTATCTCATGTTCGGTATCAATGAGAATTTTAAGATTGGGATGGGATTCCACATGTTTCTTTAAAAGTCCGTGGAAAAACCCCATTCCATATCTTCTGAGAGGCAGATCAAGGATTTTTTTTCCTGCATAGTGCCCAATATTTCGAAATGTATCATCGGGACCTGTAACAATAAAAAAAGTTGCTCTGGAATCATATTTTTCGAGAATATCAAGAAGTGCAGGAAGTGCCAGAGCATCCGCGATGCAGTCAACATCGACCCTGAGCCCGGCCTTCATGTAAACCACTTATGTACAACAGGAAATATATACGGCATCAAAGAGACGAGAATAATATTGTTCATTCCGTGCATTACTATTGGACCGACGAGACTCCTTGTTCTATAATAAAAGTATCCCAGAAGTACACCCGCGAAAAAAGTGAATGCAATCTCATAGGATGAGCGCCATGTCATATGCATGATTCCGAACATGGCACTCTGTGCCAGGATCGCTGTTCTCAAGCCGAACACTTTTTTCAGGTCATTCATTATAATGCCTCTGAACAAGAGTTCTTCTGCCAGAGCGACAAATAACAGCATATAGAGCGCATCACGAAGCAAAATCGTGATTTCAAAAGAAGGGAATGATGGTGAAGGCATGAGGATTATATATTCTATAATCCCGGTTGGAATAGCTAATGCTGCACCGATGAGAGCGTATTTCAGTGCGCCTTCTGAACGGAATCCAAGCTCATGAAGGTCTATATTGCGCTCGTTTATATGCCAAAAGCAGAGGGCAAGGATCAAAGAGTAAACCGCAGGCAAGAGGTACTGCTGGCTGATGAAAAACCAGGGGAGGGATGCGGTAAAAAGCACATAAATTGGTATTAGCGCAAGAGATTCTGCCGAATTTACGAAATCTCCTTCCATCCTGGTGACTGATATTGTGACATAAATTGCGATCGTTATAAAGAGAGAGAGCACTATGCCGTAGCTTACATCCTTGAATGCAAATATATACTCGGATACAATAATGGCAATAAAGATCAAAAGAATAAAAAATCTGGAGCTCGTGTGGCTGAACTCGATTTTCTTAGAAATATAATTAACCATGGTAATGTTTCAGTACTTTAAGTTATATAATTATACTGCTTTTCCATATCATCTATATGTACTGATAATTTGCATAAGGATGATGATAATAATTATTATATTTATTAATAGATAAATTTAAATACCTTTAAATGTAATAGTAAATTGTCAGCTCTAAAATAAGAATCGTATTCACAGTTATAATAACTGTAGATCTTAGAGTGGCGAGTCATAAAAAACGCAGGTGGTCGTCATGTATAATGACAATAATAATTTCAGCAAATTAGGAGGAATAGAAAATGAGTAACGGGGGAATAGGACAGCGCGGACTTTTATTCAAGATAGTTGTGTTGTGGTTTGCTATTCTAATCCTTGGCAGCTTTGCTGCAAGCTTGCAGTCACGCTTGGATCCGGTCGCGATACGGGCATTGCCTGAGGCGCCAAAACAAGGGGAGCCAATCGTAGTGACCTTTTTATTGAACAATCCGTCAGGTACAGAGGCGGATACCCATTACGGGCTTTATGCGAACGGTGAGATTGTAATGAGCGGCATAGCTGTCCTTGCGCCAAACGCAGGCAGGCAGTTCCATTACGTTTACAGCAACCAATTGAAAACCGGGGAGCAGGTAACATTCGTGGCGAAAACACAATCAGATAGCGGAAATTCCATAACATCCCTTTCAGTTCCTGCATATCATCCTGCGTTATTGAGCAGCTTTGTTTCATTTGCCACGTTTGCCACGTCAGTGCTCAGTTCGTCATCTGCAAAGGGTTCGAATTCTATTAACTCCATGGGATACTACGATGAATCCTTCGTTACGCACAATGCGCTGAACGTAGGCCTGATAATCAGCATTGCTTTGATAGTCCTGCTTATATATATGGAACTCTCAGAGACGCTTGCCGGGAAGCGCCAGAGTGCCGTTGGAAACCTGCGCACCAGGTTCGGCAGGCTATCCAGCGTGCTATTCATAATATTCGTAGGAATGGTGCTCACGCAGATTGCTTTGATCATTGGAGGGGTGAGATAAATGAGAAAATTAGTATTACTGGTAATTATTATTTTATTGTTCGTCAATGCAGCAAGTGTTGCCGATGCCAAGCCTACACCCGCACCCAAGCCTACACCCACACCTACGCCGACTCCTATTTATACCCATACAATAACCCCAACTCCTCCAGTCATAGTGAACAATGGGGTTACTGATACAGTAACAAGTACAAACTATGATGCTAAAAACAAATATATGTTGTTTACATGGAAATACCCTGATGGAAACACTGCATGTTCTTCAAAAAGTCCTAATACTGGAAGTATAACTATTGGAAATAAATATGTAAGTTCTTCTTGTATAGTAGGTGTCACAGGTACGTGGAAAATATCTGTTGATGAATATAGATATCTCGGTGGAGGAAAATACGTATTAAGAGGAACCTCATTATTCCCCTTTGATGTCGTTGAAGCCCCGGAGTTCAGTAAATTTGGTTTGGCTGTACCCCTATTCTTAATTGGAATATTTTATACGAGATTGCGGAAAAGTATACTTAAATGAATTATAAATTAAAATATGTTTATATATTTTTACTATTAGTTCTGGTAAGTATACTGATATTCATCGTTCAGGGAGTATACCAGCAGGAAACAAAATACACGAAACCCGTGGAGTTTAACAGAGTGGATGGTTATAACGAACAGCTCGGAAAGATATCACAGATCTCAGTCCGAATAAATAATGATGATGCAATTAATCATAACTATACGGTTCAGGTTCTTACGAATTCTCAATTTTTTACGAATGAAACTGTTGAAGTATTTCCTGGATTACCATTTTCACTTTCCATGACTCTCCAGATCGAAAAACAGTACGACGACACCACCGGACTTACTGAAGGTCCTATACAGAATGCATCGTTCACTGTCTATCGAGATGACCGTGCAAAGCCCATCGATAGCATTGAATTCACATTCAGTTGATACAAAGGATTTTTACTCCTGCACCACTATGAACCTGATGGACATTGCGCTGAAGCAAAGGATTGGGTACTTTTTCATATTTGCCTCAGCTGCTGCAGTCCTGTTTAATCCATTGAAATCACTGTCAAACCTGTCGCCTGAATACTTTACCCTCAACGGCGTGTATCCGTGGGCAGTGCTTTTTCTTTGTGTGATCTTTTTATTCGCAAAGCGACGCGAGATCCGGGACGCGAAGCCTGCACCTTGGTTTGCAGCAGGCGGGGCAGGGATTGTGATAGCTTCTTTCTTCCTGCCTGCAGTGGCTCTGGAATTTGAAATATTCCGCCTCCTCCTTGCATGGGTGGGACTTGCGTTCGTATTTTTCGGCGAGGCTGCTTCCCTACCCGCGCTTCTTCTGTGCATATACGGCTTCGGAATAGCGTTTCCTAAGCTTGTGAATACTTTTGCAGGAGTGCAGTATGCTCAGGCTACCACATGGATGGTCTATACTATTGCGAAAAACTTTATCACGATCACAACCAGCGGTACAGCAATTTCAATGACCACGCTTTCGAGTGAAAGACTCATAGTAATCATCAATGCCGAATGTTCGGGCGCTGCCTCGATCTCTGTATTTCTTGCGGTTTTTGCCCTGATGTCTCTTGATATTCCGCTTCCAAGAAAGCAATGGGCAGCCATGTTGCTTTTTGGTATCATTGGCACCTCAATCCAGAACCTTTTGCGTCTTATGCTGCTATTGTTTGCGGGCTACTATTTCGGACCTTCCGCAGTGGAGGGGGGAGAGAGCTTTGCCGGATACATTATCTTTCCGCTATGGTACGCCTTCTTTGCTCTTGTTTACCTGAAGTATGCAAGGAGAAATCGAATGCGTATCGGACAGAAAATGGGGAATTCTTTTTTTTAAACAGGTACAAAAATTATGAAAGAATAATACAAAAACATTATTGAGCACTTGCCATACATGCAACTATCGAGTTGATAATGCCAATGTCCTTAATGTGCACTATGAAAACATTCCTTGGATTCCCCACTGAATGGTATCGTGCAGTAAAATTGTGCATGAAGAGTATTATTATAATGATTATAATTGAGATGATTTAATAATTTAGAAAAGATTCATATAGATTGAGAACAATTCTCTAATGAAGGTAGGTGGTATTGTCCTAATAAATGACTAATAATTCAAGATTTATTATTCTCATTTGAAAAAGGTAGGCAACGTTGCATTGGGCAGATAATTGTATAATGGGGGAGTTTTTATCAAAATGACCTTTAATTGCATAAGAGGATTCAAAAAGCAGAAAAAACCAGCAGGAGGACGACCATGACCGGAGCAATAACTGCAATAATTCCCGCATTCAATGAAGAAGTATCCATAGGCAGCGTGGTATTACGCTGCAGACAGCATGCCGACCGTGTTATAGTTGTCGAGGATGGAAGTAAAGACCATACTGCAGAGATAGCTGAAATAGCGGGGGCTAAAGTTATCCGTCATCCTACCAACAAAGGCAAGGGTGCTGCGCTTAAGACAGGTTTTCAGGTTGCAGCGCAGAATGGTACAAAGGTCATCGTAACCCTTGATTCCGACGGGCAGCACAACCCTGAAGAGATCCCGAAGCTCGTGGCTCCAATCCTTAACGGAGAAGCGGACATGGTGAACGGCAGCCGCTATATGAACGGCAATGGAAAGAACACGCCTTTTTACCGACGCATAGGACAGAACGTACTTGATACAGCCACAAACCTGAACAGCGGACTTCATATTACAGATACGCAGAGCGGCTTCAGGGCGTTTGCAGCAAGTGCGGTGCCTGCATTCAAATTCAGGCAGAGCGGCTTTGGCATAGAGAGCGAGATGCTGATGGATGCAGCCAGTGCAGGATTAAGGGTAAAAGAAGTGGAGATCGGGGTGAGGTATGATGTAGATTGCTCGACAGAGAATCCGGTGAGCCACGGGGTTAGAGTCCTGATGAAGGTGCTGGCGGATATGGAGCTGAACAGACCGCTTGTTTATTTTACAGTGCCAGGGATTGTGTTCGCGATAGTGGGGATCGGGATGGGTTTGAGTTTTCTCAGGAGCTTTTATCTTGGGGGAAGCCTGAGGTTCGGTCCAACGCTGCTGATGATATTGCTTACCCTGGTGGGGTTTTTTATGGCATTTACAGGGATGATACTGCATACTATGTCGAGATTGATCCGGGAGAAACGGGAAGTGAAAGCGTGAGCCTTGCAATAATCCTTGGAACAAGACCTGAAATCATAAAAATGTCTCCGGTTATGAGGGAATGCGAGCGAAGGAGCCTGGATTATTTTATCCTGCATACGGGTCAGCATTATTCCTACAGCATGGACAGGGTGTTCTTCGAGCAGCTTGAGCTCCCGGAGGCGAAGTATAACCTCGAGGTCGGATCAGGCGAGCACGGTGAACAGACAGGAAGGATGATGGCAGGGATCGAGAAGGTGCTCATCAAGGAGAAGCCGGATGCCGTGATGGTGCAGGGGGACACGAACACTGTGCTTGCGGGTGCGCTTGCTGCGTCCAAGCTCGGAATAACAGTGGGTCATGTAGAAGCAGGGTTGCGAAGCTATGACAGACGTATGCCTGAGGAATTAAACAGAGTCCTGGCAGACCATGCGTCAGGTTACCTCTTCGCACCCACAGAAAAATCCAGGGAAATACTGCTGCACGAAGGCATCCCCGAAGAGAAGATATTCGTTACCGGGAACACCATCGTGGATGCAGTCCATCAGAATTTAAGGCTCGCAAAGGAAAAGAGCATTCTGGAAAAGCTGAATGTAGAACCAAATGAATATTTTCTTTTGACAGCGCACAGGCAGGAGAATGTGGACGACCCTGCAAGGTTCACGGCGATGCTGAAGGGTATCGAGAAACTTAGCCATGAATTTGATATTCCTGTTATCTATCCCATCCATCCCCGCTCAAGAAAAAGGATGGAGGAGTTTAAAATCAGGACAAATGGATATATCAGATTGATAGAGCCATTGGATTTCCTTGACTTCCTGAAGCTTGAGAGCAATGCGCGCCTTGTTTTAACGGACTCGGGAGGCGTGCAGGAAGAGACCTGCATCTTGGGCGTGCCGTGCGTTACCCTCAGGGATAACACTGAGAGACCTGAGACTGTTGAGGTTGGATCGAATATGCTTGCAGGGGTTGAGCCTGAGAGGGTAGTGGAGTGCGCCAGAAGCATGCTTGCAAAGGGGAACGGCTGGAGGAATCCATTCGGGGATGGGAAAGCGGCGGAGAGGATTGGGAGGGTGATGGCGGGGAGAATATCAGATGATGAATTTTAATTTTACTGCAGGATAGGGACTATGGTAACAAATATTCTGACAGTAGATGTTGAGGATTGGTATATGGATACAGATATCTCAACATGGGATTTATATGAAGATCGGGTGGTTGAAAGCACCAATAAAATAATCGAATTATTGAATGAATCAAATATAAGAGCAACTTTTTTTATATTGGGTTATGTTGCAGAGCATTTTCCGGATTTGGTAAAGAGGATCAGAGAAGAAAATCATGAAATAGCCACACATGGATATAGCCATACTCCGATTACACAGCAAACACAATCTGAATTTGAAGAGGATTTGATAAAATCCGTTAGAATATTGGAAAAGATAACTGGGGATAAAGTAATGGGATATCGGGCTTGCCAATTTACTGTTATGGAAGAAACTGCATGGGCAATAGATGTACTAAAGAGGAATGGGTTGAAATATGATTCGAGCGTATTCCCAATAAAAACCCATCTATATGGCGTACCAGATGCCCCTTTATCACCATATCATATCTCATCGGCAAACATAAAGAAGGAAGCTGATCCGGTTGAGGAATTTTTAGAGATTCCACTTTCAGTTTATAGACTTCCATTTGTGCATAAAAATATACCAATAGCAGGAGGTTTTTATCTGAGATTATTTCCTTATTGGTTTATTAAGTACGCCATAAATAGGATTAACAAAGAAAATCGATATGTAATTTTTTATATACATCCATGGGAATTGGATTCTGATCAACCGAGGGTAAATAGTCTTAAATGGTACCATTATTATAAATTATCTTCTACAGAAAAGAAGTTTAAGAAATTATTAAAAGAGTTCAGATTTGCTTCGATACGGGAGGAAATTTTGCATGAATAATACGAGAGTAGAGGAATATTTTGAAAATCTCGCATTGGATTTTGATTCATATTACGAAAAACCAGAAGGCGTTTTTGATAGTATAATAAATACTTGGCTTAGACGCCCTGGTTTGATAAAAAGATTAAAAATTTCCTTAGAGTTATCCACTCCAATTTCAGGGAAGCGAATTCTGGATATCGGTTGCGGTTCAGGAAAGCTTGTCGTTGAATGCTCAAAAAATGGAGCTGAAGTTTCGGGAATAGATATTTCGAAAGAAATGATAAAAATTGCTAAAGATTTTTGTGATAGGAATAATGTTAAAGCAGAGTTAAAGGTTGGTGATATCACACAAGGTTTGCCAAAAGGTTTTGATGTTTGTATAGCATTAGGCGTATTTGAATATTTCAAAGACCCTAAGCCAATATTAACTAACATGTTTAACTCTACAAATAATGGCGGCAAAATCATATTTAGTGTCCCTTCATTATATTCACTCCAGACCCCACTTAGAGAGATCCTGCTTTATTATAGAAAAATAAAGTGCTATTATTATACTAAAAAAAAGCTGCAATCTCTATTAGATAATTTCAAAACAGATATTAAAAAAATAGAGTATTATAACTACGGACCAGGGATGGTTGTTCATGTTGAAAGGCAATAATTTGTTAAAGGGTGTATCATACTATATGAAGATGGTGAATGTAAATAAACTGCAGAGGTTAGCAAGTGGTATTCAAACAGAACGAGCTCACGATAGACCCGAGACGGTCGAGGTCGGGTCGAATGCGCTTGCTGGGACGGGGATCCTGAGGTGATTATGAAATGTGCTAGGGATATGCTTGCAAGGAGCAATGGATGGAGGAATCCGTTCGGAGATGGGAGGGCGGCGGAGAGAATCGCAAGAGTGGCTAAGATGGGAAGTTAACAAAAATGAATGTCTTAATAACATCAAATGTCGATCTAAAAAAATCCCAGCACAACAGACCCCATCAGTTCGTGAAGCACTTATCTAAGAAGCATTACATCACGGTGCTGAGCATCAATAACTGGCGGAAGGGGGGAGCCTGCGGATATGGAAAAATTTAAAAAAAATTTAATTATTAATGGATGGTAATATGAACTGGATAATTCTGATATTATATATTTTATCATTTCTATTGATTTGGAAATTTGTCGGTTATCCATTCTTGATGGTTATGATATCTTACATGAAAAAACCTTATGAAAAGGATTATTCTTACCAACCGTTTGTTTCCATAATAGTTCCTTCATATAATGAAGAAAAGGTGATAAAAAGACGAATTGAAAATTTGCTTTGCTTAAATTATCCAAAAGATAAATATGAAGTAATAGTTGTAGATTCAGGGTCAAAAGATAGAACAGTTGAACTTGTTGAAAATATTATTACGCAAGATTCTGATCCACCATTAAAATTAATAAGAGAAAAAGAAAGAAAAGGCAAATCATCTGCAATTAACTTGAGTAAAAATCATGCGAAAGGGAATATTGTACTTATTACAGATGCAAATTCATTATTTGATAAAAATGTATTAATGGAAATGATGCCCCATTTTAAGAATCCAGATGTGGGAGCGGTTAGTGGAAGATATATAGTCTCCAATCCCAATAAAACACTTACCAGTTCTGAAATGTTTTACTGGGAAATTGAAGATATTATCATGAAGGGAGAATCTTTGTTGGATAGTATTTCAACTGTTATAGGAACAATTAGCGCTTGGAGAAAAGATCTCATGGACTTCAATTCATTAACTATTAGCGAGGATCTTGATATGACCATACAGGTTAGGCGAAAGGGATATAAAATCAAATATGAACCTCTTGCATCAGTTTATGAGCCTGCAGCAACGACATATGAGGATCAAATAAAACAGAGAAAAAGAACAAGTACAGGTACTATTCAAAATATATTTAAACATTTTTTCTTTTTCTTATGCCCCCGCAATTTATATGCATTTATTGTATTTCCGTCTCATAAGACATTGACAATGCTTTCTCCTTTCATTCTTCTTGGGATACCGCTAATGTATGTTGTTGTATGGGATCTTGAGGTCGTTGTTATACATTTCATTTCGACCGTGATAATTTTTGTCGGGTTGCTATCCTTACTACTATATTTAAAATCTAAATTAAATAAAACCGACAAAGTAGAACATAAAAGCTCAATGGTCTCTATATCAAGAATCATGTACTATGTTTTGCTGAATGAATATACTATGATTTTTGCTTGGTATGATTTCATATTCAAAAAGTATTCTATTTTATGGGAGCGAGCCGAATCAACACGATAAAGAGGACTAATAATGAAAATATATATGTTAAATCCCCCATTTGTTCCACGTTATAGCAGAAATTCGAGATGGGCTGCAAGATGCAGAGGCGGTGCTTTATATTATCCTATCTGGTTATCCTATGCTACCGGGGTTCTTGAAAAAGAAGGTCATAAAGTCCGTCTTGTGGATGCACCTGCTTGGGGATGGAACTTAGAAAATGTGAAAGAAGATGTTAAAAAATTTAAACCAGATTTAGTAGTGGCGGACAGTAATTTTCAAAGCCTTAGTAATGATATAGAAGTCACAAAAACAATAACCTCCGAGGTTGAATCAATTTCAGTGTTGGTCGGTCCCCCAGTTTCTCAGTTTCAAGAACGAATATTAGACGCGGGTGTGGATATTGCAGCAAGATTTGAATATGATTACACCATCAGGGATATTGCTGAAATATTAGAAAAAGGAAGTAGTTTAGAGCTTGTCAAAGGAATTTCATATAAGTCGAATAACAAGATTATACACAATTTAAATAGAAACTTTAGCATATCTGAAGAACTCGAAGAAATTCCTTTTGTTTCAAAAATATACATAGAGCATCTTAATATAAAAGACTATTTCTTAGGTCATACACTTTATCCAATGGTTCAGATATTTACAGGGAGGGGATGCCCAAATCAATGCACGTTCTGTTCATGGCCAGAGACCTTAATGGGCAGAAAACATAGAGTTAGAAGTGTTGAGAATGTGGTGGATGAGATTGAATATATTAGTAAAGAAGTCCACGAAGTGAAAGAGATATTCTTCGAGGATGATACATTTACAATAAGTAAAAAACGGATAAAAGAAATTTGCGGCGAAATTAAACGAAGGAAACTTGATATCGCATGGTCGTGCAATTCAAAGGCAAACCTCGATTACGATTCCATGAAAATAATGAAAGAAACTGGTTGTAGGCTATTGGATGTGGGATATGAATCCGGAAGCGACGAGATACTACGAAATATAAAGAAAGGAATTACAACCGATGATAGCAGAAAATTTACAAAAGATGCTAAAAAGGCTGGGCTAATGATTCTGGCAGATTTTATCTTTGGCATGCAAGGGGAGACAAAAGAAACTGCAGACAAGACTATAAAATTTGTTAAAGAAATTAAACCAAATATCGCTCAATTTTCGATAGCAACACCGATGCCGGGAACAGAGTTCTATAATTGGGTTAAAGAGAATAATTTTTTATTGGTTGATGATCTAGAGGAATCTCTTGATAAGGATGGATTCCAGAAATGTATTGTATCGTATCCTGATTTTACGAAGGAAGATATAGAAAATTATGTGGATCGAGGGCTGAAGGAATATTATTTAACCACTTCATATATACCGATAGCGATGGGTAATGTGTTGCGAAAGAACGGATTGCATGAATTGAATGGGATGATTAAGTCGGCAAAATTTTTTTTCAAATATATGGGAAGAAAAAAATGAAGATTGGCTATTTTGTCACAAAGTTTCCATACAGCCAACAGCATAAGGACTATGTATACGGTGGTTCTTCTCTGGCAGCATATTATCTATCTGCTGAGATGGCCAAGCGAGGTCATGAAGTCAATGTGTTCACTACTTCAATTAATTCTGATGATTCAATCGACAAAAATGAAAACGTGACAATTTATCGTTATGGTACAAATTTCAGGATACATACCTCTAATATCTCATTCGGAATGTTCAAAAAACCTATGGATCATAATGTGGATATCATTCATACACATTTTGATATTCCACCAGGACCTTTAGCAGGTTTAAGATATGCAAAGAAAAATAAAAATCCATTCATAGTTACATATCATGGCGATTGGGTGGAAAGTTATGGTGGACTTATTCGCAGAGTAGGTGTAGCCTTTCATAATAAATATCTGGTTGATAAGGTTTTAAGCTATGCGGATGCTATCATTTCTCCTTCAGAATATTATATTAATGAATCGAAGTTCTTGAGAAAGTACAGGGAAAAAATCGTTGTGATCCCAAACGGGATAAATTATAGGGATTTTAATATTTCTTATTCGAAAGAAGATTGCAGAAAGAAATTGTGTCTTCCTCTTAATAAAAAAATATTGTTATTCTTTGGTTATCTATCTCCATATAAAGGTCCAGAAGTGCTTTTAAAGGCGATGCCAAAGATCATAAAAAATGTGTCCGATGTTGAGTTGGTATTTGCTGGAAAAGGTGTGATGCATGATGAACTTGAGATCCTATCAAAAAAAATAAGGGTTGAAAAAAATGTTAGATTTGTGGGATTTGTCGAAGATGGTTTGAAGCCATTATATTATAAGGCAGCGGATGTGTTTATACTCCCTTCAACAATGAATACCGAAAGTTTTGGCATTGTAAATTTAGAGGCAATGGCATGTGGTGTTCCGATTGTAGCATCAAATATTGGTGGAATACCAGATATTGTTAAGGACGGAGAAAATGGTTTATTGGTTCAACCAAAAAACACAGAGGCATTAGCTAATGCTATAATTTACTTGTTAGAGAATGAAGATATGAAAAAAAAATTGGGACTAAATGGGAAAATGAAAGTTAAGAATTATTCTTGGGAGAAAATTGCTGAAAAGACAGAGGCGATATATGTACAATCCAATCAAAATACGACAACAAAAGGTGTTAAATGAAAAAAGAAATCCAATATGCTAATGACGAAATTTCATATCATAAAAATGCATTTGAAATTATGGGTTTAAAATATCGAACTAATCCATGGGATGAAAAAAAAATCTTAAGAGTTCTTAAGTTCTTGGGTGTCTTTGAAATAAATGCACAACGTGTTTTAGACTTTGGATGTGGAACTGCTGCATTTACACCATATCTCAAAAGATCATTCGATAGTGTTATTGGGTTAGATATTACATACAGCAATGTCAAAATCGCCAAGAATATAGATAAAAATTGTGAATATATTTGTGGGGATGGAATTAATCTACCTTTTGAGGATGAATCAATGGATGCAGTATTTTGTGGGGCAATATTACATCATTTTTCAGACATCACAGAACCCATCAAAGAGATAAATAGGGTTTTGAAACAAAGTGGAATTTTGTTCGCAGTGGAGGGAAATGAATGGAATCCTTTGGCTTTTGTGCAATATAGAGCAAAGTTTGGAAAGAGCTGGAAGACAAGAGGGCATCGCCCGTTAAATTATCTATATGTGAAGCGAAGATTTTCTAAGTGCGGTTTTACTGTTAGGAATATAAATGGAATAAGTTTTGCTCCATCAAATCCGAAAGGAATCTGGAAACTTATAAAAAAGATGGAACCATTAATTGAATCGAGTCCTTTAGTAAACCTACTTGGTGGTAGTTTGTTAGTAACAGCCGAAAAGGTTGGCCAAGTATGAAAATTTGTCTTGAGTGCGCAGAGGGTGGACATCTTGATGAGATGTTGAGCATTATTGAAGCTTTTGGGGGTCATGAAATATTTTTTGTTACTACTTTTGCTGAAACTACGAGGGATTTAAAAGAGATTGCTGGTGTATATTATGTTAGAGAGCAATATAATGTTAAGCATAGAGTTTTTATAATTCCTATTGAATTGTTTTACATGATTAAGCTAATGTTTTCATGTTTAAGGATTTTACTTACAGAAAAACCACAAGTGATAGTAAGTACAGGTGGAGGATCTACCATTCCACTTTGTTATTTAGGTAAGTTATTTGGAGCAAAAATAATTTATATAGAAAGTATAGCTCGAGTAAATCAGCCTTCCGGCACTGGAAGAATTATCTACCCAATAGCAGATTTGTTTTTAGTTCAATGGAAGAGTATGCTTAGATTTTATAGAAAAGCAATGTATAAGGGGCGTGTGGTATGATCTTTGTAACGGTGGGAACAAGTTCATGGGACTTTTCTAGACTTATTATAGAAATGGATTACATTGCAGGAAAAATAGATGAGAAGGTAATAATGCAAATCAGCAATACAAAATATATTCCTGAAAATGCAGAATATTTTAGATTTACTTCTAATGAAGAAATTGAGAAATTATTTGAAAACTCAAGGGTAATAGTATCTCATGCTGGTGTTGGATGTATAATTTCTGCATTGAAACATAATAAATTAAATATTGTTGTACCTCGAAGAAAACAATTTAAAGAACATTTTGATGATCATCAAATGGATATTGCAAAAGAATTGGAGAAAGAGGGGATTTTAATAATAGTCGAAAACATAAAAGATTTAGAACAAAAATTGAAAAATATTGAAGAATATTCCTCTATTAAACAAAAAGAAAATAAATTAATATATGAACTAAAAAAATATATACGTAATCTTAATGTGATTGAATGAATAAGATTATAGGTAAAATCACTTAATATCAATTTAATAAACTATGTTCGAAAAATATGGAGATGGTAATATAAAAGGTCCAATTGATTATGATGAATTGCATAAACAATACTCTTATTGTCTAAATTTAAATGCAAAAAAAATGAATAAAGTTTCTCTGAAAATTGAAGGTGGTGATATATTATGCGATATCGGTGTCGGGACAGGCGAGTTAATTGATCGTATCACAGATAGGTTCAATTTTGTGTATGGTGTGGACACAGATGACAATGCTGTAGTTTTCTGTTCTAAGAGATTCTCCGACTATAAGAATATCTTGATTATTAAGAGGGATATCATAGAACCAAATGAAGAATTTAGAAATTTAGAATTTGATTATATTACAGCTCTGGATGTTCTAGAGCATTTAGACCCTGATATTGCTAATAGATATTTAACAAAAATATATACGCTACTAAAAAGAGGAGGAAGATTTATTTTTACAGCACCAAATTGGTATGATATAATTGGGATAAAACTTGGACACTCAAAACTTCATAAATTTTCACATAGTTCATATGGCTGGAGCCGTATGATAAAGCGGTCTGGGTTAAAAATAAAATCCATTGAATCTGTAGAGTTTCCTCTTTTAAATGATAATGAATTTTTGGCAAAACATTTTCACATATTTGGAAAGTGCCCATTAATAGTAGCGGAGAAAGTTTAAGAGTGATTTAAAATGAACGAGACATTATATTATAATCTACACAATGTAATCAATTTGAGATCGCGAGAGAATTGGAAAAAGAGAAAAATGAAAATGGTGTGGGATGTAGATAATTCAGGTGAAACACTGTGGAAGTTTGAACCCTTTTTCGAAACTTTCTTATAATAAAAAGTATTTGGTTTATTTAAAATGGAAAAATATTATAATATTCATAACACAATAAAATTTAAACTTGTGAATACAGGGTCATCTAAATATCAATTTAATAAAGTATGTAGCAAATATAAAAGTTTTGAAAGTGAAAATAGTAAAGAATATGATTTTATTGTGTATTTAGGAAAATTTGATCCTGCAAATTCAGATTGCCAAATCATTAATAATATATATTATATTAAAAAAGATTATTTGTATTGTAGTGAGGATTCGTATAAATTTACAAAATGGAAATTTGAAATATCTGGGTTTGAGAATGAAAATACTATAGTTCGTGTTTCGGGTAATTTTTTAAGTAGTATGGCTATATCTGGTCATTTAATAGATATTTTAATGCGTATTAAAATGAATCAGAAAGGCTATCCATTTATCCATGGGTCATGCATAAACAAAAATTCCCGTGGTATTTTATTTCCTTCACGAAGTGGTGCTGGCAAAACCACAATTGCATTACATTTTGTCGAGGAAGGATGGGACTTTTTAAGCGATGATTACACAATAATCCATGATAAGAAAGCTGTTGGTTTTCTTTCACAATTAAATATTTTTACTTATAATTTATCCCCATTAATCAAAAAAAATATTGGAGTTAAAAGTAATATTATTTTAGGTCTGAAAAATTTATTATATAAAATGACTTTTGGATATATTAAAATATTTACGACATTATATCCTATGGAAGTATTCCCAAATTCAATAATTAATGAATGTATGTTGTCTGCTGTTTTTCTTCTAATCCCAAAAGATGAATTTAAGGTAAATAGGATATCACGTGATGAATTAATTTGTCATTTGGTTGTGAGCCAGAAACTTGAATCTCTCCCATTTACTAAGCATTTGGTGGAGTACTCATATATTTTCCCAGATAGCAAGTTTGCGAATCATTGGAAGATGTATAAAGAGAATCTGAAGAATCACTTGCCTGAAAACATACCTTTTTATAAAGTTGAAGTCCCACAAAAGTACGATACAAAAACATTTGAAAAAATTTTGGCGATAATTAATGAAACAAATACTTAACTATAATATCCACAATTTAATAAAATTTCAAATAATCCGAGATAATAAGCGTGATTACGTAAGAGATTTAAATTTACCCTTCGCGTTTTTTGAAGTTAAAGAAATGGATGCACCAGACATTATACTTAACATAGGAAAATTTACTCCTTCAAATAATGATTGCTATCTTCTAGACCATAAATACCATATCAAAGAAAATTATCTTTATTGCAAGGATTCCGGAGGAAGAGCAAAATGGGAAGTAGAAATATTTGGATTTGAAGATGGGTCAACAACTATAAATTATAACGGTAAAGTATCTGGATCAGAAGCACTTTTCCATGATCGAGTGCCTCAAAATTTTATACTGCAGCCATTCATTGAATATAAACTCTGTAAAAAAGGTCACCTTTTCATTCATGCTGCTGGTGTCACTAATAATAATAAAGGGTATATATTGGCAGGAAGACCCAGTGCTTTTAAATCAACACTCACTATGGATTTTGTTCGAAAAGATGGATTCAAATGGTTGGGTGATGATAGAGTTATTATCCAAAAAGATAAAATACTATGTTTTCCTATTTCTCCAATAACTTTTGACTTTAAATGCAAGTATCTATCAACCGAAGAATTCAATGGCATTTTTGATCGAATTAATTTAATTAAATACCTCCATAATAAAGCCGATTATAAGAAGTGCGATAAATCAATAGCGAACTCAGCCAGGTTGGATGCACTTTTCTTTATTAGCCGAACAAATAAAGGAACCATTAAAAAGAATAACATCAGCCTTAATGAAGCTGTTGGTAAATTGATTGAAAATAATCGAGGAGAAATGATACTCCTGCATTTTTATAAATATATGCTAGCATATACCTTTGTTTTTCCTATGAGTGGAATTGCAATGCATTGGGATCGCTTGAGGATAAATTTAGAAAAATTTTTGAAAGAAGTGCCTATTTATGAAGTTGAAATACCTCAAAATTATAACTCAAGTGTATTTAGAGAGGTGCATGCTCTACTATGAACAAAAATGAACTTGTATCTATCCTTCTTCCTACTTACAACCGGGCAAACCTATTGCCCCAATGCATAGATTCAATTTTAGCACAATCATACCCGAATTGGGAGCTTATTATTTCCGATGATGCATCTTCTGACGATACATTGGCAATTTCACAACAGTATACCGAAATAAATCCGAGAATTCGTTATAACAAGAATTTTTCACGTTTCGGACTTCCTGCTAATAGAAATGTGGCAATATCACTATCCTTGGGCAAAATTATATTTTTTATTGAGGACGACCTTGTTGTGGAAAAGGATTGCTTGAAAATATTGGTGGATACATTCGAAGAGCTTGTTAATAGTGGGGAGAATGTTGGTGCTATTGCTCCTAAACTTCTACTAAAGAATAAAGACCGATTTACCAAAGGACCATTAAGTCTCGATTATAAAATGACCAAGAATAACTATGCATGTATATTTGATAAGAAAACAGGGTTGATGTATCGCAATTTTGATATTTCTACAGATAAAATTCAGGAAGTTCCAGACGTTCATGCATGTTCATTATATCTTAAAGATGCGCTCCAAAAAGTAGGTGGATATGAGGAGAATGCATACAAGGGAAATTACACATGCGAAGAAGTAGATCTTAATTTCAGGATAAGAAAAATAGGATTTAAATTGTACTTCCAGCCAAAGGCAGTGGTATATCATTATAAAGCAGAGCTTGGCGGAGTTAGACTTTCTTCAGCATACCTCACGAATTATTACATGGTTAGAAACCATATTATTTTTATAATAAGAAACTTTGGAATCAAATCATTTTACATGGTTCCATCTTTTTTGTTTCACTTTGCTGATCTTATAATTAAGTATTATACTTCAAAAATGCTATCCCCGCAATCGCAAAAAGAGGGGGTTTAGAGAGAGTGAAGGTATCTGGCGTTAGTACAGATGTTGATAAAAAACTCGGTACCATAGGGGCAGTGGGAGCTATTATTCTCTTAGTTTATTCCACGAGTATATTAAAATCATTTATATTGCAAGAAATGTCTTTAACGGTGTTTTTAGCTTGTATTGTCTATCTGTTGTGCCGAGAAAATCTTTCAACTCTAAGTCCACTTGACTTTTCCACAAATATGAAAGAGATTAAATCAATTTTGTTCCTACTTAACATCCTTTTTTTTGGATTTTTAATTCTAAGTTTTATCATATGGTCACGAAGCGTTCAGCCTCAGCCTTTTATTTTATTGTTAATAGCATCTATCATTTCAAGCATTTTGGCAGTTGAAATATTTTATAACAACAATAGAGCTTATTCAGCCTTTATATTGGTTAAACTCCTTATGGTGGGAATACTCCTCAGGGCATATCCTTATTTTCTATTCCCCCTTCAAGCAGGAGTGGATTCACTTTATCATGTTAATTTTATAGAACAATTGCTATTGCAAGGACATATACCAATTAATACGTCTTATGAATCATATCCTATGACACATATCGTCGCAGCTTTACTATCACAACTTACAGGATTAAATGTTAAAAACTCCTTTTTCTTCATAAGTATTATAGCAGTACTCAGTCTAACCTTTCTATTTTTAATTGGAAGAAAGCTTTTTAATGAGAAAATAGGGTTATTATCAGTTTTAGTTCTAGGGGTTAGCGCTTCACAAATCACATTGGGGTGGTGGATAACTGCAATGACCCTAGGGTTAGGGTTATTGTCAATGTTTATCTTCTTCTTATGGTCATCACGTGAAAAGGGAAAAGAAATCACTTACAAAGTATTCATTTTACTATTAATGATTATAGTTATTTTAACGCATCCTGTTCCGTCCACAACCGTGGGAATATTGTTGGGACTAACCATAATAGTATCTTACCTAATGTACGAGATTTTAGGGGGTTCAGCGAAATCAACTCAGGTTACTAGTATTCCATTGACTGCCATATTTATTACCATGCTTCTTGGATACTGGAGGTCTATATCAGGTTTTTTAGACTATCATATAGCCAGTTCTATGGTAAGTGCCTTCAAAGTTGATCGATCATTAGCAATAGATGTCGCCCCTTCAATGGCAATTAAAAATGATGTTTTAGAATCAATATGGCGTTCTCTTCCAATACTTATTTTTTTATTTTTTATGATAATAGGTTTTTTAGCAATATTCCGCAGAAATTATACCAGGCAACTACCACAAATCCATTATGGCATTTTATGTGCCTGCTTCGTATTCTTTGTTTCCGGTATCCAATTATTCAAGTTTTATGAAGCTCTTCCAGGGAGGTGGATTTCTTTTATGGAGATAATCTCGGCGTTTTTGGTTGGAATTGGACTATTAGTAATCACTAATTCAACGAAAGAACATAGAAAATTAGTGGCAATTTTTACACTGACTATGATTTTTGCCATCGTTATGATCTCGAGTGGAATATCCAACGTTATTTCAATAACTCCATGGGATAGTAAGCCACGAATGGTACTGTTAGATTCGGAAAGGTATGCCGCAGAGCGGATATATCAACTTTCAGTATCTGAAGAATCCAATAAAAATAATATCTATGTTGATTCATATGTGATGTGGCCTTACCAATATAAAAATAGTACCTTCACCGCTCAAGATGCTGGAGACATATTTTTAGGAAGACAACCTCTTGAAGGAATATTGATATTGCGGAAGGAGGTGATGGATAACACTGTCTTGATATCTTCGCAAGGTTTTACGCAAGAATTTAGGATGGATAGATTCCAATTCCTGTCATTTATTGAAGGATCGGAATATAATATAATCTATGATAGTGGCACAGTTAGAGCAATAAAAAATAGGATGTAAATTTGATGAAAGTGGCAATGTTATGTCAATACCCTCTACACAAAATGTGGGGAGGCCCTGCGGTATATATCGATCGATTAGCGTATCATTTGTCATGCATCAAAGATGTTGATTTGCATGTAATAACGATTGGTGAAGAAGGAAAACAGTTCAGAAGAGGAAATCTGAACATTCATATAGTTAAAATTCCTAAAGTCCTTCGTGTTCCCTTTTTTATTCCTTTTACAACTCTGATTTTGAAACACAAAGTTCTAAAATTAGATCCAGATATTGTTCATGCTGCCCAAGGAACCCTACCGCCTTATTCGCTTGTAGCGGTTCTCTTAAAAGGTAGATATCCAGTTCTATTGACCATCCTTGGAATTATATCAAAAGAAGCTGAATATAATACAAATATTGGTTATCGTATTGGGACATTTTTTAACCAACCAATAGAAAAGTATGTTATTTCTCGCATTCCAAATATCATTGTAGAAGCACCATCTATCCGAGATTTAATTTGTAAGAATACAAATTCTAATATATATATTAATCCAGTTGGTATTGATTATGATAAAATAGAAGATATGCATAAATATAAAGGAGAATCTAATTTTGATATTTTATATATTGGTAGATTAGAAAAAATTAAGGGCGTGGATATATTAATTAACTCACTTTACACTGTTATTAAATTAATACCAGGCATCAAGCTATATATCGTAGGATCTGGTTCTCAGGCGAAAAATCTTAAGGCTCTTGCCCGGAAGTTAAATTTAGAAAATAACGTAAAGTTTTTGGGTTTTATTTCGGAAATGGAAAAGTACCAAAAATTTAAGGCTTGCAAACTTGTTGTTGTACCATCCCGATGGGACTGCCAGCCATTTGCGCTATTTGACGCTGCTGCATCAGGGGTACCTGTAATTGCATCTGATATGTCCAATCCTGGAATTGTTGATAACGGAAAGACAGGTTTTATATTTGAATCAGAAAATATTGAAGATTTGGCTAATAAAATAATAACATTATTAAAGAATGACAAATTAAGAGAAGAGATGGGAAATGCTGCAAAGGAAAAAGCAAAACAATATGATTGGAATAAAATCGCAGAAAGAACCGTTGAGATTTATAGGGAAATAATAGCTAAAGCAAAAACAAAAGTTATGCAACATTAGACGATATATAATAGAAAATTTATGTAAAAATAGTTGAGACTGAAATGATAAAAAACCAACAAGTAATGGTGTTTAACCAAAATAAAAAGAGATAATAAAATGAAAGAAGAAAATTATCACAAAAATGAGCAATCTTATGAAGCCAACAAAATTAAGACATTTATTTCTAAATCACCGTTAGGTGATATTTATACATTTGATTTACACGTAAATTCTTTAAAAGATGAAATAGACAATTTTATTAAGAAAAATAACTGTGAAAAAAATGTAATAATTCAAGGATTAGGTTTTGTCGGGTCTGCCATGTTAACTGCAGTTTCTTCTGCAAAAAATAAGCAGGGAAACCCTAAATATGCAGTAATCGGCGTAGATCTACCAACCCCTGAAAATTATTGGAAAGTGGGTAGAATTAATGCGGGATCACTCCCGATAGTCTCATCGGATGAAAACTTGAAAGAGGTTTTTGATAGAACTTTTGAAAATGGAAACATCATGGCAACTACAAATTCTTATGCTTACGAAGTAGCTGACATAATAGTTGTAGATATCAACCTGGATGTTAGGAAAAAGAGTCCTGGAGATGTAAGAGAACCAATTGTAGAACTTGAAAATTTTAAAGAAGCTATGCGTACAATAGCACAGAGGATGAAACCATCCTGTTTGATTATTATTGAAACAACAGTTCCTATAGGAACCTGTGAAAGGATTATACTGCCTGTCATAGAATTGGAATTTAATAACAGGAATTTATTGAATACCTCTATAAAACTAGCTCATTCTTATGAAAGAGTAATGCCCGGAAAAAATTATTTGCAAAGTATCATCTCCTTTTATCGAGTCTATTCTGGAGTAAATGAAATTTCCAAGAAAAAAGTGAGAGAATTTCTTGAAAGCTTCATCGACACTAATAATTATCCTTTAACTGAATTATCATCTCCGACAGCTTCTGAACTTGGAAAACTGCTGGAAAATAGTTATCGAGCAACTAACATAGCATTTATTCAAGAATGGACTGAATTAGCTGAATCAGTTGGAGTAAACCTTTTCGAAGTAATTCAGGCCATAAAAAAAAGGAATACTCACAATAACATAATGCTTCCAGGCTTTGGTGTTGGTGGATATTGCTTATCAAAAGATCCTCTGTTCGCTAACTGGTCTATTTTTAATATATTCGGACTGTCCAGAGAGTTAAATATGTCTGTTGAGGCCGTACATATCAATGATTTAATGACTTATCACTCATTTTCTTTGTTAAGAAAAAACATGGGTGATATCAGGGATAAAAAATTGTTGTTGATGGGGGTCTCATATTTAGCTGATGTGGCCGATACACGTAATTCTCCCAGTGAAATTTTCTACAAAGAGTGTGTGAAGTCTGGAGCATTTATATTTTTACATGATCCAATTGTAAGTTATTGGCCAGAAATTGATTTGAAAGTGGAAAAGATTTTAGATCGTATGAAAAATAAAGAGATGGATGCGATAATATTGGCGGTAAAGCATGAAGAATACTTTAATTTAACACCAAATGATTTTAAAGATATTCTCAAACCAAATGGGCTCATACTGGATTGTAATGATCTGGTAGATGATGAAAAAGGAGAACAATTGAGGCAACTCGGTTTTAAACTGGTTGGTGTCGGTAAAGGACATTGGAATATAATAAAAGGTAATAAATATGAGTAAGATACTGGTTACTGGAGGGGCTGGATTTATTGGATATCATTTGATTAAAGAACTTATTCAACAAGGAAAAAATGAAATTCATGTTGTGGATAATCTCTCAAGAGGTAGAATGGATTCAGATTTTGAGGCATTTATTAATAATTCTCAAATTGAATTTATACATGCAGACCTTACAGACCTCCAGTCATTTTCCCGTTTAGATTTGGACTATGATTTTATTTATCACTTAGCTGCTGTAATTGGGGTAAAAAATGTCATTAATAACCCAGATAAGGTTCTTCATGTTAATATTGTTTCAACACTTAACCTTTTTGAGTGGGTTAAGAATAATCACAAGCATCTCAAAAAAATTTTATTTTCTTCAACGAGTGAAGTTTATGCAGGTACTATGAAACACTATGGAGTTTCTGTTCCTACTGACGAGACTGTAAATCTCACTGTTGAAGATATAACCTCTCCCAGAACAACATATGGTCTAAGTAAGATAATAGGAGAAAGTGTATGCTTTTCCTATTATAAAAAATATAATATCCCAATAACCATAGTTCGCTATCATAATGTTTATGGTCCTAGAATGGGCTTTGCCCATGTTATTCCTGAGTTAATGATTCGAGCATATAATGCAAAGGATTGTCTTGAAATATATTCACCAAATCATTCCAGGGCCTTCTGCTATATCGACGATGCGGTTCAGGCCACAATTAAACTTGCTGAATCCAAGGACTCTACAGGACATATCGTTAATGTCGGCAACAGTGAAAATGAAGTAACAATTGATATATTAGCAAGAAAAATTATAGAGTTGATCAACCCAACTTTGAAGATAAGATATATGGATGTTCAGGAAGGGTCGACTAGACGTCGATGTCCCAACACCGAAAAACTAATAAAACTTACACAGTTCCGACCCAGGATACCCATTAACTTGGGAATCCAATTGACCTGGAATTGGTATAAAAATAATGTAAGTGATATTTATGAATAAAGAAGAAATGAAAGCAGTAATACTTGCTGGTGGAAAAGGGACAAGATTAAAACCATTCACAACGGTTTTTCCAAAGCCTTTGATGCCAATTGACGATAAACCAATTATTGAGATTGTTATTCGGCAATTAAAATCTTGTGGTATTAATGAAATTATAATGGCTGTCGGACACCTATCGGAATTGATCATGGCATTTTTGGGGGATGGAAGTAAATATGGTGTTAAAATTAAATATTCAAGAGAGGATATACCTTTAGGTACAGTTGGAGGTTTAGGGCTAATAAAGAATGAGTTAAAAGAAACATTCTTGATGATGAACGGCGATGTTTTAACTACACTCAATTATTCTGAATTAGTCAATTTCCATAAAAGAAATGGAGCTGTTGCAACGATAGCACTTAATAAAAGATATGTTAAAATCGATTTTGGTGTTGTTGAACTTGAGGAAAGTACCATCTCAAAATATATAGAAAAGCCATCGATCGATTATTTAGTAAGCATGGGAGTTTATGTATTCGAACCAAGAGTATTAGAATATATTAAACTAAATACATATCTCGATTTTCCAGATCTCATTAAAAAATTGATCTCTAACGGTGAAACTGTGAAGGGTTATGTTTATGATGGTTATTGGTTAGACATAGGCAGACCAGACGATTATGAAAAGGCAAATAACGAGATAGATAGTATATTTAATAAACTGGGGATAGCATCGGTGGTATAATGGAATGGAAAATCCCTTTGTCGGATATTGATTTAGATGAAGAAGAAATTGGAGCTGTTACGAAGGTATTAAGATCCAAATGGCTCTCGATGGGTCCTGTTACCCAACAGTTCGAGGAAGAATTTGCAAAGTATCTAGGTGTAAAGTACGCTTTTGGTGTTGCAAACGGCACGGCTGCGCTTCATATTGCTCACAAAGTATTAGGAATCGCGGAAAACGACGAAGTGATTGTTCCTTCTTTAACCTTCGTGGCAACTGCAAACTCTGTTCTTTACTGTGGAGCAAAGCCCGTTTTTGCTGATATAACAAGTTTAGACGATTTCAATATATCACCTGAAGATATCATCGAAAAGATTACATCAAAAACAAAGGCTATTACCATTGTCCATTATGGCGGATACCCCTGCGATATGGATGCGATAATGAAAATCGCAAGCGATCATAACTTGAAAGTGATAGAAGATGCAGCTCATGCACCAGGAGCAGAATATAAAAGTAAAAAATGTGGGACGATTGGAGATATAGGATGTTTCAGTTTTTTTTCTAATAAAAATCTGGCGACTGGAGAGGGGGGAATGATCGTAACCAATAATGAAGCACTGGCTGAGAAAATACGGATAATGAGGTCACATGGGATGACCACTCTAACCTGGGATCGGCATAAGGGGCATGCGTATAGCTATGATGTGATAGATATAGGCTTTAATTATCGGATAAACGAAATGGCATCTGCACTTGGATTGGTTCAATTGAAAAAATTAGATGAAAATAATGAGAAAAGAAGAAAAATTGTTGATGAATATAGAATTCGATTAAATAGCATATCTGAGATTTCTATTCCATTTAGAAATTATAAGGTAAAATCATCAAATCATATCTTTCCGATATTGTTATCAAAAAATATTGAAAGAAATGCCTTTATTGATACATTAAAAGAAAAAGGAATACAGACAAGTATTCATTATCCACCGATTCATCTTTTTACATATTATCGAAAGATGTTTGGATTTAAAGAAGAGATACTCCCAAAAACCGAATTTGTTGGGACGCATGAAGTAACACTGCCTTTGTATCCAATGATGACTGAAAAAGAAATTGAATATTTAGTAAGTTGCATTAACTATTAAAATGGACTGCGCCCCTCATAGTGGACAGATAGTTAAGCTAGGGTCACTATGAGGGAATTACATGGGAAAAAGGACAAGAAGAAGGTACACGCGGGAATTCAAGGTCTCCCTAATTCGGGAGCTTGAGAGTGGAAAGAACCTGGCACAACTCAGTCGTGAGAACAACCTTCATCCGACAATGATATCCAGATGGAGACTGGAATACCAAAAGGATCCAGATTCTGCATTCAGTGGCAATACTTACAAGGAGGCTGCATGGAATCAAGAACTGGAAAGGCTAGTAGGCAAACTATATGCTGAGAATGAATTTTTAAAAAAAGCATTGAATTTCTTGGAAAAGAGGGTACAGGAAGAGATATCAAGGGAGGAGTAAAGTTCATGGCCATTTCAAATTGTTTGGATTCTGTCTATGTCAATAGGGCTACGGAATTGCTTGATGTCAGCAGGTCTGGATACTACACGTGGCGGCATAGTTCTTATAGGCTTTTTTGTGAGGATAATTCTGATATATCGCTCAGGGAAGAAATTCAGAATATCGCAATCGAGTTTCCAGGATATGGTTATAGAAGGGATTACAGTAGAACTCCGAAACAGGGGACATCTTGCTAATAGCAAGAAAGTACGACGATTCATGAAAGAAGACAATCTTCTGTGCGTGAAAAATAGTCAGACTGCAAACCATACGACAACGCTTGCGGAGAGTCTCATAAAGACTTTGAAGTGTGAAGAGGTCTATTTGAACGAATACGGGACATTCAAAGACGCTCTTCAGAATATAGACCGTTTCATTGAGGAGGTATACAATTCAAAACGCCTTCATTCGTCGATTGGTTACAAATCACCGATCAATTTCGAGTAGCGTTAACTTTAAATATGGAAGCTTAACTTGTTGTCTACTTAAAGGGGTGCGGTCTAAAATGAAAACAAAGGAATACTGGGAAGTAGAAGCAAGAAGGAGATTACCAAGTTTGGCAAAAGGAGAAAAGCTATTTGCAAGTTATTGGACGAAACGATATTTAAAACAACTAAAATACCTGCCTGAAGCTAAAAGAATTTTGGATATTGGATGTGGTGATGCAAAGTATTTTATCAAACTAACTGACAAATTTAATGAGTTTTATGGTGTAGAATTGAGTAATGCTCATTTTGAATCTGCCAGGAAAATATTTCCAGAAGCTAACTATACCGTTGCGAGTGGCTGTAAGTTACCATTCCAAGATTCTTCTTTTGAGGCGATTATTTCCTTTGGTGCTTTTGAGCATAATGATAATATTGATTCTATATTCAAAGATTGTTACAGAGTCTTAAAAGAAGATGGGATATTATTGTTCTCTGTTCCCAATTATTTCTGTCCCTATTTTCCTTATTGTTATATTTCTCATGCTATAAAAAAGCAGGACAGAATAGCAGCAATAGGTCATTATTATACAAAGAAACAGTTGACTTCAACATTAAAAGAACGAGGATTCAAAAAGATTGAAATGCTTGATTCTATGTACTTCTGAAGAGAGTGGACAATCACAAGGTGACAAGCTTGAGAACCTAAAAAGCATCGGTAAAAATCTTGTTTATTATTACAGCAAAGCTTTTTACCCTTTTGAACTATTGGGGTTTGGTTTTATGAGGGTGATTTATTGTGAAAAGTAAAGGGTGCTTATAAATGGATTTTGAATATGATGAAAAAGTCTCGACGTCAAAATGGGAAGAAATAATTAGAAACTCTGAAAATAGTTATTTTTTCCACACCCCCGCATGGGCAAAGATCTTAGAAGAGACCTATAGCTATCGGATTGCTACACGATTGTACGAAATAGATGGCAACGAGGTTCTGATTCCAATGATGGAAGACAAAAAATATGGATTTTATCATTATAATTCTATACCATTGGGTTACGGAGGAATATTTTCTTTATCAGATATCTCATCAGAAACTCTTCAGAAAATATTGAAAAATATCGTTGACTGGAGACATTTGTCCTTTAATCTATCGCTACCTCCATTTTCTAACTTCTCAGTTCCAGAGGATTCACTGATAAAACAAGTAAATTCAGAATGGAATTATACACATATGCTTTCGTTGGAAAATGGATTTGAATATATATGGAAGAACAAATTTGAAAAAAATACCAGAACAGCCATACGAAAGGCAGATAGAAGTGGCTTTGAGATTTTAGATTGTAATTCATTAGATGAGGTAAGAGAATTTTATAAATTGTATATTGAATCATCCATACGATGGGGGTACAAAAAACCACCACTTCCAATAAAATTATACGAGAATATATATAAATTTGGAAGACCACATGTGCGAATTAAGCTTGCATTTAAAGACGATAATCTGATAGCCGGGTGGGGGGATCATTATTATGGTAAAAATGTATTTGCCTTTTTAAGTGTTTACTCGCAAGGCTATGAAAGATACAACCCTGTAAATTTATTGGTAAAAGATTCAATCGAACAAGCATGTAACGAGGGGCACAAATATTACAATTTTGGCGCCAGTGGTAATCTTGAAGGGGTGCAAAAATTTAAAGAGAGCTTTGGCGCAGAAAAAGAAAAGCTTAAAAACTATAGAGTATTATCACGATTGGGAAAGTTTGCCGATATGATATTGAAAATATAAGGGAGGTAAATGCCGAAAAAAGATATTATATTATTGGAAGAAAAACTTGCAAGTTATGTTGGCAGAGACTATTGCATCTGCACAGGTTCAGGAACAGCAGCATTAGTTGCTGTTATGCGAGCAATGGATATACCAAAGAAATCAGAGGTAATTGTACCCTCGATATGTTGCCCTGTGGTACCATTTGCAGTAAGTTATAGCGGTCTAAGACCAATTTTTTGCGATGTATCTCCATCAGATTACAACATGGATCCAGACTCCATCAAAGATGTGGTGTCGACAAGAACAAAAGCAGTAATTCCTGTCCATCAATTTGGACAAGCAGCGCCAATGGATGAAATAATGGAGCAAGCAGAATCGCATTCTTTGTTTGTGATAGAGGACGCAGCACAATCTTTCGGGGGAAAATTTAAAGATAAGAAATTTGGAAGTTTTGGAGATGCATCAATTACAAGCTTTGGTTATTCAAAAATTATTGATGTATCTTCTGGGGAATATGCAACTGGAGGAGGGGGGGCGATATTTACTGACGATCAAAAATTAGCTGAAAAAGCTATGGGAATAGTTAATAATTGGAAACCATATTCTAAATTACGCAACCAATGGTATCGAATGATATATAGTTCCGGTTTTGCATTTACGGAAATGTTAGAGAGGAAGAAAATAAAAGCACGTAGAACAATTCCGTATATTTCAAAATTTTTAGAAAAAATGTTTGTTTACAAAATGAGAAATGAATGGGCAAAAAAAATTTCTAATGAATTAGATTTTTTGGATGAAAATTTACGTATACGAACAAGAAATGCATGTACATATCGAAAATTAATACGGTCACCATCAATAATACATCCTCAATATAAAAACGAATCTGGTGTATATTCGAGATACAGTTGTTTATTAAGGGACATAAATAGACAAGAGTTTATTACGGAATTGGGTAAACGAGGAGTCTTGGTGTACCAATTATATTCTCCACCCTTACATAAATATTATTATAGCACAAGAAAGCTTCCTAACTCCGAATTTGTATCATCACGCATTTTTAATCTTAATACAGAACCACAGTATAAAAAAAATATAATAAGAGATGCGCTAATTGTGAATGAGGTTAGTGATATTTTACGTAATGATAAATCAATCGATAAATCGATTAATGTACTGCGCGCCCCTTTGAGTGGATAATAATTTAAGCTTCTATATTTAAACCTTAACTCTGCCACAGATATGGAATAACTTTATCCATCAATACCGTCTCTTGCATCAGTTTCTTCTTGGCACTTCACTATTTATAGTCAAGTGTCTCTTTCCATTCTCTTCTAAATTTGATACCATTTTTCAATTTTGCTGTCTTATGACTCATGTTTCAAAGAAACGTGAATTTCCTCTAATTTTTTAGCAGAAACCACTATGCATTGACCCGTCTTGCCTCTGTATGGCCTAACTTTTAATTCATCAATTTGGCCTAATGCCTATCGATTTAATAACCTCATTCAAATCTTCTTTTGTAAGTATAAATTTAGTGATCAATATAGCATAAAGTCCAACGAGAATAAAGATTAGCAAATATATATTTATCTGCTGTCTAAAGACATAAAACAATACTATTATTGGAACAATGAAAATAAATATTTTTATGAATATTCGATAATTAATTTTTATATTTAATTTATTATAGAAATAAAATTCCATTATAATCAATGATAAAAATGATGTCGCTGTGCCTATTGCAGCCCCTATTATACCCAAAACAGGAATTAAAATTATATCAATGATCACATTAACTATTACAAGTGGTGCATTTTGCTTAACCTGTATGTCAGGTCTTCCCAGAGCGCTAAACGCCGCTCCAACAGAAGCCACAGATCCGAAGAATATAATCGCTAAAACTAATATTGTCATAGGTGTAACTGCAGGCAAGAATTCAGGTCTAAGCCCTAATAAAATTATATCTTCGGAAAAAAATATTATACAAATTCCTAAAATAGATAAAATTACTAAAGAATACTTCATAGACCTATTTATTAGCATCTCAATCGCATCATGCTGTCCTTTAAAATTGTATTCAGAAATTGCGGGAAAAGTTACAGTTGATATAGCTCCTGGAATCATTAAAAGACCAGAAGAAATTGCCAAGGCTATTGTATAGATTCCAACATCCTTTGCCAGCAAAAAATAGCCAACTAAGAGTTTGTCAACGTTTGTATTTACCATCCAGACTGCACTAGCAATGAATAATTGGCTACCAAATTTTAACATTTCTTTGGTGTTTTCAAAGTAATCTTTTATAATAAACTTAAAAAAATCCTTTGAATATAATATTAATAGAAAGAGTGTTCCTATTTCAGATAACAACAACGAAAAAACTGCCCCTTTAACGCCAAATCCAATACCGACTAATAAGGTTGTAAAGCCAAGTAATAAGATAGATCGAACAATCGTACGAAATGAGTATAACTTCATTTCTCTTAATCCATTGAGCACGCCAAGCAATGCGTTATTAACTGCCAGAAATGGGAGTGAAAAAGCAATTATTTTGATTAAATCTGTTAGTTCTGGCATATTAAAGATACTTGCGAACATGCCAGATATAGCAAATAAAACTAAACCCGTTATCACTCCAAAAACCAATGAATTAATAATACCACATGAAACAAAAATGTTTAGCTTATCCTTATCTTGTTTAGACTCCGCAACATATTTTACAATTGCTGTAGGAATTCCAATACCACCAACTAATGCTACAATCGCATAGATCGTAAGGGTCATCGAATACAATCCAAAAGGTGCCGCGCCCAGAAATTTGCCCAAGATAACACTAAGAAAAAAACCTGTTACGAATGTGATTATCTGACTAATGAAAACCCAACCAATATCTAATGCGAATTTTTTTGCTGTAGTTACTGTCATCTTTTGCCTTTTATCTGCCGCTTCCTCAACTTGTGCCAATGCCCCTACATCCTATTCCCCGCCCCCATATACACAAACCCCAGCCCTCTCACTTCATCCTTCTCAAACACCCTTCTCCCATCTATCAGTATCGGCATACGCATGCGCTCCTTCGCCCTCAGCAGGTCAAGCTCCCTGAACTCCCTGTGCACAGTCATCAGCACAAGGGCATCCGCGCCTTCAAGAGCCATGTAAATGTTCCATATCGGTTTTCCACCCAAGTTGCCTGTGAATTCTTCACCACCTGTTTTCATGTTTTTCATTTTGCATCTTTTGTGCATAGATGCCGGTAATCAATTTAAAAGTTGTGAATGCTTATTTTATGGAGGGGAGGTTGCATGGGGGATTGTGGAGGCACCAGGACTGTAGAATTATACATTGTGAATGATTATTTATTGGTTAGCATCTGAGTTAGCGGCGCAATGATAATATTTCTTGATTTATTATAGCATTTCAGTAAATAGGATGACTCTTAAAAATTGCTTCGATATTATGTGTGATTTGAATCGATATGCCCATCAAAATCATAAAAAAACAGCAGATTGTACTATAATTGTTAGTTTTTATATATCAATAGTAATATGTATAACCCAATTCAAATCCACTATTTGGAATTATATTCTTATTAGTCCCCTCCGCATACAGCTCTAAGTCATCAAACCAGAAAGTTCCATAACCCCTAAAGATATCAGCATATACTAAAACCCAGTATGTATCGTTGCTTGTCTTAAATTTTATTTGCTTCTGCGTCCAGTCATTTGTTCCATTGTTGAATTTTAGACTCCTTTCCATTATCAACGTATTGTTAGAATCCATTTCCCCTATTAACACCCAAGGAGTGTTTGTACCTCCTGCACCTTCTGTCCTGCCCCATGATGAGAAAAGATATGTAGTATTCGGTTTAACTGATATTCGTTCACTTACCCATCTTCTTATGATTCTATTGTCATAATTCCAAATCTCAATTTTGGCTGAATGTTTACCACTATGATAGATAGTTGAATCCCACGATGCATTCTGCGTGAAAGACCAATTATCAATATATCCATTTTCTCTTATCGAATTTACTTTTTCCACCACCCCTATATCGATAATGCTAAACACAGATATCATAAAAATCATAATTGCAGCCGCAATACCAACCGATCTTGCAATCCTCCTGATGCCTCCTTTTCCTTCATACAGGACTCTTATCCCCCCGCATAAGACCATTAAGATCAATCCCACCATCAACACATCCGTATTCGCTATCCCATAAAGATCAGGCTTATAATCAAATAACCCGATCCCCAACTTCTGCTCAGATATCGGCCAGAGAAATGTATAAAACGGTTTGAACACCAGCGCATCTTCGAACATGTGCGCCCCGAACCCAATCCCCGCGAAAAGGAACGAATCCCAGAACCTCATGCCCGCCAACCTCAGCACAAGCGCCGCCGTGGTGGCGAAAAGCAGCAGGAAGGCTATGTTGTGGAAATCCCCGTGGCTGATTGGAGCGCCGTTGATGAGGATGTTTATACCTAATTTTTTGAACAACTCCCCGGCGACTATATCAAAGTCGGGTGCATAGGCGCTGACTATGATGATCCATGAGGGGTCTCTGCCTGTGTATTTATACCAGAGCATGCCTGCGATTATTGCTATGGCTGTTGAGTAGATGAGGTGTTCGGATAGCATATCTATTGGTTTAGATTCTTTGTATGGATGTTAAATATAAGCACGAATGGGTTTTTAACTCTGGAGGTTGCATAGCGCAGTAGCAATCGCGCACAGAGCTTTTTAAATTATAAAACTTAACCGATTTTAAATCCTGTTTAAACAATTCAAGTATAGTTCATTCTTAAACATATCCTCGACTATGCCCACGGCCGAATGTAAGGCAAATTTCAAACATTTGCCAGTGAATATAATTCAAGTAAATACTAAGTATATCAGTGAAATGTTCTGTCTTTTGAGGAAATTGCTCCTCTGTAAGAACTTAAGCACCCAAGGGTGCAGAACATTTCTTCTCTGATATGATTTTCCTGCACATATATTTCTTTGCCGCAATTCTCACATTTAACTTCAACTATTTCCAACACTCATTCCTCCTTTTCTTCTTTTTGCTTCCTATTGTGGAAAAAGAACGGAATTATTGCTCCTACCAGAAGGACAATGGTAGGTCAAGTCATCAGCATCACCACATAAAATACAATTCAACTCGATACTATAAATATTTATCGCTATTTAAAAATTTAAAAAATTATTATAATAGTCATGCTAATCATATGGTCATAAGAGTTATGGGTGTGTTCATAGAACTTTGATGAATAATGCAAATTCTTAAATTTGGAATACTCTCCACCCCAGGAACATATATTAAAATCAGCGCTACCGCAATCGGCTCATCAGGTACCTCAGGGATCAATCTTTCCAATGTGAAAATCAGTGAAAGCAAAAGAACAATCGAAGCTGCGAAAAAAGTCATTGAAGAGAGAAAAAGGAAATTTGTACCTACAGGTAAGCTTACAGATATCAATTGTCCTGTACATGCAGGAGTCAACATGATCCCATATAAATATGGCACTCTGATAAGAAATTATTTACTTCTGGTTTTGCTTGCTGGAATGTTTGCTTTAGTATTATCACAGTCAGCATCGGCTATACCTTATATAACGATAAATGGTACTTACGATATTAATAGTAATATATCGGTTGTTTCTAATGGTTCCTACTTAGATTTCTTTGCTAACATAACATCCAATAACACCAAGGTAGATCCATATCAAATAAATACTACAAACCTTTCGATATGGCTAAAGATGGATAAAAATAATGGACGATTTGTAAATGATAGTAGTGGCAATAATAACAACGGCACGTTTTATGGAAATGGAACAGGAGATGCAAATTGGACAACTGGAAAATACAATTCAGGAATAATTACTGATGGAATAAATGATTATGTTGATATACCAACTTCTCCAAGTTTGAATTTGTCATCTAATTTTACAATCAAAATATGGATTAAGTTTCATTCATTTCCGTTATCTGGTTCAAATAGTTTTATTTATAAAGGTATAACTACTGGTGGATTATATGACAGATATAGTTATGCTGTATATTATAATTCTATTAACAAATTGGTATATTTTGAAGGGTCTGGATTGGCAGACGAATGGGTTGAGGGTTCAAAAAACAATTGGGTTACTGAACAATGGTATCAAATTGCAATAACATATGATGGTAGTACTATAAAGCACTATGTAAATGGAGTTCTTGATAGGCAACAGGCAGATACAGGAACTATTACACTAAATGCAGGTGACCTATATTTAGCCGTAAAAGAAAACTCGCAAAACAAGTATTCTAATATAACGATGGATGATTTTCAGATATTAAAAAGAGTCCAAAACGAAAGTGAAATTCATAGTGATTATCTAGTATCGGTTAGTCAATTACAGTTAAATGACAATTCTGGAGTTAGATCTAGTTATTGGAACAGTTCTGCCGATAATTCTATTTCGCTCACACAATCCACAAGTTCAATAACTAATTTATCGTTTATGATACCGGGCATTGGTATTCAAAATGGAATTAATATTTACGATTTTAAAAACAACACGGATACTTTTACTGTAAATTTAAGCTATACGTTTATCAAAAACTCCACATCTAATATTGATTTTATTACAGCGCACAACGATTCGTTGTTGCTTGTAGTACCATATAATACTAACGTAGATTCATTTGTGATAAAGTCACCTCCTTATAACAAATTAAAAATAACAGATAATACTGTGGTGGTTGTAAGTTATGAAAATGGAAAAACATATAATGTTACTGGGTGGTCAATCAATTATTCAAATGGAAATCTTACATTAAACGTTTCTACATTGGATGGTAGAGATAATTACATTGTAGTTGACTTTAACCCCATAAGTAAGGTTGTCAATTCTGGATTTTATGGGTTTGTTCTGGACAATAATACTCAAGCAAATATGTATAAGAATTATTCTTTGGGGTGGTATTGGATTCAATCTTTTTCCAGAGCAGATAGATGCTGTAACGCAAATGCATCGGTTATACACAATTTAGCTTCTACCCATACAAGAATATTAAATAGAATATTCTTCTGGTATAATGCAAGTTTATGGAATCCAGGAACTAATACTTGGGCAGATTTGCAGAATAATAACACATTAATGAATATAGCCATAAACGATACTTTAGACCAAATAACGTATGATAGTTATGGAAATGCATTTGATATGAACGATTTTTATGGTGTTGTAATAAGTGAGGAAGAACCCGATGATGGTGGAGGTAATCAGACGGCGTATGTCTATGGTCATAATAAAATTTATAATGCTATCAAAAGTGTATATCCAACACTAAGAGTATATCCTGGTGTCCACGCATCACAGTTGAAAATGTCAAGTGCAAATTTAACCAATCTCAGTAAAGATGGACTGGTAGATGATTGGTTTGCTTATCATGTAAATACCGCAGATGCAGATAGTATGGCAACTTGGTTCGATGGTCTCAAGCAACAACAAACTATTTATGGGGAAGATAATGTTTACGGATTGATTTGGGCAACTACTAATGATAGCACTTCTGATGGAAGAGACCCATCTAATTATACGAGAGAGGTCTTTGAATTGGGGGTATCAAAAGGAGTTAAAAATATTGGGTTTTATGGTGTTGATAATTTCAAGGTCAATATATTTTGGATATATTATGATTTTTTCAATCCTTCATTACCAAGTTGGAACAGAAGTGAATTAGCGAAAGGTGTATTTAATGAAATGGTTAGTAGATACTCCACAAATAATTTATCTGGATTTTATATGAGTAATACCACTAACATAGTAGGTACAGATTACATTACTTATTCTAAAAAAATATATCCTTATGATATAAATATTCTTAACTTTACTATAACACCTTCATCAGATTCTGTCAATGTCACCGTCAATATATGGAATACCACAGGAGATTACTATAAGAAATGGAATGAGAGTAGTGAAAATCACAGCGTTATTACACAACATACGATGGGTGATTTTCCGATTAACACTAAATTTGATATAAAAAAGAATGGGGCTAAATGGAACTCTTATACCAGCAACTCAACAGGATATATTACATTTACTTATGGTGACGGTTATTCTGAAATACAGTTCGAGGCGACTCTGTCATCATCTAATGGCTATATACCACCATCGCCAACGAATTTAGCAGAAACACACGGCAACTTCTGGGTGAACCATACATGGCAGGCCGGTTCAGGTAGCATCACAAATAGTTATAACATAAGTCATAACGGTACGTGGTCAAACGGCACTGCAAACACTTATTTCAATGCTTCAGTCGGGGCTCATGGATGGAGCAATATAACCGTATATGCCTTTAACAGTTCAGGCAATGGGACGATCAATACAACGGGTATAAGCCAGAATACAAGGGTTCCAAACAATAATCCAGTCCAGCAGTCAATAGGCAAAAAGAGCGTGAACGAAGGTCAATGGCTGAATTTCACAATATCCTCTACTGATGTTGATAATGATGTATTGACCTACAGAACTAATGCAACAAAAGGTTATTTAACTCAAAAAAACTTTTCGTGGAAACCCACATACTCTGATGCGGGAATATATTATTGGGAATTCAATACAACGGATAACTACAGTGCTGTAGCTTCTGAAACTATAACCGTTACTGTGAATGACGTTGATACGAATACTACTCCCACAATTACTAATATCGCTAATGGTACAGTCGGGGATACATGGGGAATCTTGAACGCTACAATAGATCAAAGCAATGCAATTTCATACATTAGATACTCCAAGAACTCTGATCTAACGGGTTATGCTCAAACTTCTAACTTAACAGGTGGAACTGATAGGACTGTCAAGGTTGCCAATTTAGATAACGGAACCAAGTATTATTATCAGTGGTTTGCCCATAACAATAGTAACACAACACTGCGGACAAATTCGACTACCTATAATTTCACGACGAACAGCAATGTATCTGTACCACATAACTTTATCCCGCCCGCACCTGCTAATTTACAGAATACAGCAGGAAATCATTGGGTCAACCATACCTGGCAATCTGGCGCTGGAAACATTACAGATAGCTATAATGTTAGCGTAAACGGTATCTGGATAAATGGCAGTTCGAATACGTTCTATAATAATTCTGCCGGTGCAGGAAATTGGTCCAACATAACAGTATGGGCATTTAATAACAGCGGCACAGGAAGTTTGAGTTCAGTTTCTGTATCTCAAAATACACAGGTGCCTCTGGCAATTGCTCTTGATACTAATACGACCCCTTCAATAACCAATGTGACGAACGGTTCGGTTGGCGATACTTTTAGCATAATTAATTTCACAGTAGACCAGAGCAATGCATTGACTCAAATTAAGTATTCCATAAATTCTGATTTATCGGATCCTTCACAGACCGCGAACCAGTCAGGCGGTACGGACAGGAGTGTCGACATAACCGGCCTGAACAACGACACCAGGTATTACGACTCAGTTTTCGCTTTCAACGGTTCTAATATGTCCTTATGGGCAAATTCGAGCATTTCCAGTTTCATAACGGATAACAATGTCACCTACGACCCCCCAGGCATAACATCGTGGAGCAACAATAAGACAAACAGTTCATCTCTGTCTGTCACCGTCAATACCAGTGAGGCTGTCTCCTTCAACGTGACCGTCGACCAGACCGTGAAGGCGACCTGGTACATCAACGGAATAGAGGTATTCAATCAGAGCGGTGTAAACGGTTCCACATATATCAACAGCACCGCAGTTGCAGGATTCTGGAACGTAACTGCTTCTGCTCTGAATACTACAACTGGTCTCTCGGATTCGAAGGAATGGCTCTGGAATGTAACCGTAGCACCTACTCCAACTGCAACTGCCTCAGCTACTCCAACTGCAACTGCAACAGACACACCTACTCCAACTGCAACTGCAACAGCTACACCTACTCCAACCCCAACAGCAACAGACACACCTACTCCAACCCCAACAGCAACAGACACACCTACACCAACCCCAACAGCAACAGCCACACCTACACCAACAGCAACTGCAACAGCTACACCTACCCCAACTGCAACAGCAACAGACACACCTACTCCAACCCCAACAGCAACACCTACCCCAACTGCAACAGCAACAGACACACCTACTACCCCAACCCCAACAGCAACACCTACCCCAACTGCAACAGCAACAGACACACCTACTCCAACCCCAACAGCAACACCTACCCCAACTGCAACAGCAACAGACACACCTACTCCAACAGCCACAGCAACAGCTACACCTACTCCAACAGCCACAGCAACAGCTACAGCTACATCTACCCCAACAGCAACAGACACACCTACTCCAACAGCCACAGCAACAGCTACAGCTACATCTACCCCAACAGCAACAGACACACCTACTCCAACAGCCACAGCAACAGCTACAGCTACATCTACCCCAACAGCAACTGCAACAGACACACCTACTCCAACTGCCACTGCAACAGACACACCTACTCCAACTGCCACTGCTACAGATACACCTACTCCAACTGCAACTGTAACAGCTACACCTACTCCAACCCAAACAGCGGCAAAAGTTGTTATCAGCCCTTCAAACAAGACAGTATCTCAGGGGCAAATGTTTAATTTGAGTATATCTATTGATCCATCCGGTAATGCAATTGCAGGTGCGCAGCTAAACATTGCTTTTAACCAGTCCATACTTAATGTCAACAGTATCACAGAGGGAGATCTTTTTAGACAGAACGGAGCAAGTACATTCTTCAATAACGGTACAATAAATAATTCTCTGGGTACGATCGTAAATATCTCCGAAGCTGTCCTCGGGCACTCAAATGTATCGACTCCAGGCACATTCATCATTATCAACGCTACTGCAATCGGTTCATCGGGCGCATCCGGAATTAATCTCTCCAATGTGAAAATCAGCGATCCCGGTGGGGTTGCGATTCCTTTGAATTTGACAAACGGAGTTGTATCTATAACTGTCTATCCGCGCTACGATGTCAATGAGGACGGAATCGTAAATATCGAAGATTTGACGATCATCGAACAGCATTTCAATGAAATTGTTGTAGCGCCTTATCCTCGCTATGATGTGAATATGGACGGCGTTGTGGATATTGCAGATCTCACAATAGCAGCCCAGCACTTTGGTGAAAAAACATGAGATCTTACTCCATGATTCCCTGTACCTGTTTCTGAGCCTTGGAAGAATCCACAAGTTTTTTTTCCAGACTGGTACCCATGAGCGTAATTCCATGGTTTGTAAAAATGAACGAGTTGGGTATTTCATTGACTTTTGTCAATCGCATTTTTTGGATCTGAATATAATGGGTCAGATATGGATCCAGATCATGCAAGAATTCAAACCCGATGTCATTATCGCCTTCGTCATCCTCAATGCTTATCTGGAGATGCGCAAGGCGAAGAAGGATCACATTCCATTTGTGTATTATCTGATTGACCACCTGCATATGCTTCTTCCCGGCAAGTATAAGAGAAGTATCGCGAAGCAATTTGAGAAGGCGACCCTCAAAGACGCGGATAAAATCCTCGTTATCAATTATAGGGCTGAAAGATTATGCCGCGGAAGTGGGCGGGGATTTCAATAAGATCTCGGTTATACCCGCATATTAAGGAACGCCTGTTACTTCAATGTGAAAAAAGTTAAAAAAGTAGCTTGTGGCCCTAGAATGGGGAACATTGGGTATATATCCAATTCAGAAATCGCTCTCTTTACTTTCACCGTAGATTAACTCTACAAATTGCCTGGGTGTCCTGTACTCCTCCTGCCCTATGAAATCCCTGTCCAGGCTTATGATATATTTAATCCCATATTTCTTCACAACAGCTAATTGTTCCAAGTCTTTTTCTTTTATTTGTCCACGGTATTTTTTCATAGTATCTTTAACGTCTTTGGAAAGTAGTATCCTGCAGGCTTTATAGAGATAATTCCTGAAGCTGTCTGCAAGTTTTTTATCATAATATTTTTTAAAATAACGATAGACTTCCTTTATTACGCGTTCTGAAATTATAGCCTCTATTTTTCCATCGTTTAGCTGTTCTATGATCGTATTTGAATTTGAGTCTGGGAATTCAAAGGCGAATATGATAACGTTGGTATCCAGAAAGATTCTATGCTTCATCACGTATACTCTGAATATCTACTGCTAGTTGTTCGGAGCTTACTTTTCTCCTTTTAGTTGCCTGTATCTCCTGCCATATTGTTTTTTTATCAAGGAGGTTAAGGTCTATAGCGTATTTTATTAATGCAGATCTAATCGCCTCTGATTTACTGTTGAACAAGCCCAGATCAACCATCTGTTTGAGAAGATGTGCTTCGATTCCTTTGAATTTTAGTGTTAATGTAGTAGTATCAGCCATAAAAACTTATAGTGATTTAATAGTATTTATATATTGCCAGCATCCATTGATGCCCTTTTTCTGCAAGGGAAAGAATAACCCCAGACAACCACCATGGACCACAGTACCTATGCAATTAAAACGAAATAGAACACGGATGCCGCGGATTACACCATGATCCCCTGTACCTGTTTCTGAGCCTTGGAAGAATCCACAAGTTTTTTTTCCAGATTGGTACCCATGAGCGTCATTCCGTGGTTTGTAAAAATGAACGAGTTGGGTATTTCATTGACTTTTGTCAATCGCATTTTTTGGATCTGAATATAATGGGTCGGGTATGGATCCAGATCATGCTTCTGCCTCTTATCGAAAAAAATGATAGCATCGCCCATAAAATCGAAATCATCAAATTCTTTTACTTCAGCGCTATATCTTTTTTCAGTGATAGCGAAGCACGTTATCTTCATGTCCTTTATTTCCTTCAGGATATTCCGCCACTGCATGGACCGCCTGAACTCCCCGACATCAGGAAATACATTAAGTGAATCAAAAACAATCCTATTGGGCTTGAAAATATTAATGATTTCAATTATCTCCTCTGTTGAAAACCTGCTGAACCCGAAGATCTCAAGATATCCTTTATCGATATACTCTCCGATATCCCATCCGAAGCGAAGGGTCTGCTTTATAAGCTGGTCCGCCATTTCCTCGAAAGAAAAAAAAATACATCGTTCGCTATTCTTTATTCCTTCAAGCAAAAACTGCAGTGAAAATATGGTCTTTCCAGTACCCGGTGGACCTGTTACCACCACGACAAAGCCTTCGGGTATGCCCCCTTCAACAAGCCCGTCAAAGCCGGGAACACCGGTTTTTACCCTTTTGATGATCCTGCTGATATTTTGAATGTCTATCTTTTCTTTGAACCTGAGCTTGTCCATACCGAGTAGAGCGCGCTCAAGCACAGCATTCTTTGTCCCGAGCTCCTTCTCATAACGCTCAAGTATCCTCATCGCATCCGTGCTGAGGGTGGTGTGGATAGGGTGTTTATCGCGCATATTGTATATATAAGTAGCAATTAATCGTGGTCACTAACTTTATATCTATGGCCATAATATATGAATTTTTTGCTCATGATTATATATATTATGTTGATGATGAGTGTTTTTTATAATTATATTTATTATATTCAGCCGAAAAACAGTTCATATCTGAAAGCAGCCCCCGAGCGAAGCGAAGTGCTTATCCGCGATAGCGGCGCTGAACTCAACCACGCACGGAGTGCGCGCATTCTAATCCACAGGATTCAGATATCTATAAATATCCATCCCTACCTGCTTGCTGCTATGACCGATTACTGGGGCATTCCTGAAAAAGAATATGAACTCTCACTCCTGCAATTCGCAGGGAAAGAGTTATCTGAAATGGGTTATTCTGTCCTCGGCGAGAAGGTCGAGGTGTGCAGCGGGGCAGGGGCGCTGACCCTCACAGCAATAATAAAAACAAAAGATTCAAAGTTCGGCTTGTATCTTCATGACGGTCCAAAACATCGGAAAACGAGGGGTCTACCCGTTATCAGAGCGCTTCGCCTTCTTCCCGGCATGAAAACCACAGAAGACTTAAGAAGCTTCGTATTGTCAAATCAAAATGAGTTCCAAACCATTCTGGCGCCTGAAGATGCGAGTTTGAAAGAGAGGGCAGAGGCGGATATAAGGAAAGTCTATACATTGGTATACAATTCGAAGATAAAAGACCTTTATGATACTGATTTAAGCAGTGCAGCCGATGTTTTGAGGATCAGGCTCAGGAAGAGTAATACTTTAAAAATTTTTGGACAGGACTTTAAATAATGCTCACCTGAAAGTTCCTGATCCCTGGCTTTTAGTTATCTTCTTCCATGCTTCCACTTCCCCGTCATCGCCCACAACAACAGCATATGTATCCTGATTTGACAGGATAATATTCCATGCCCCTGCAATATGTCTTATTTCATCAACTTTAAGATTACTGGCTTTTTTTTCCATAAAATTCAGCGCAATTTGCTCTGCTTCTTCCAATGAAATCCTTCCTACCTCCCCTTTTGGAACTTCAACGGGTGCCAGAATACCTCCTTTCAGCAAAGAGCGAACCTTATCTGTAATTTCTTTTGCCTCTGTTGCGGCAGTAAATTCTGTAAAAATGGTATGCTCCCTGTTATCTTCTACATATTTTATATCGATACCTGTTCCGAACAAGAAGCTCTTATTGAATTTCACGTCTGTGATGTCTTTTATCCGGATTGATTTTGTTTTTTCTCCGAATATCCTGAACCCGCGGTCTATTAAAAGCCGCAAGTTCGTTAAAACCAGAACTCCGCCACCAATCCTTGCATAGCCAACGGGATATTCATCTTTATCCAGCTTTAGTTCCATACTTTCAATTTAGATTAAGGACAGGATGCCTTCTTTGCGAGCCCGGAGAGCCATCCAGCCATCATTCGGTTCAACGGCTCTTCCACGTTCCTTTTGGCTTGCTATCTTTTTCTTCTAATTACCAATACGGCTGCTGTCATGGCTATAAGAATCCCAACCCATCCCAGTGCCGGCGTTCCTTTTGGCGTTGCCTGGGCTGCCATGTTGAATGTTGTGGTGTTGCTTACCTTTGCTAATTCCACGTTCACAGATTCCGTTTCCGTGGTAATAATCTCTGCTTGCAGCTGATAGGTCAACGTTGCCTGCGTATCCAGTTTACCTGTTCCATCTGGCACATCAAACTCGAACACCTCTAGCCTGCTCTCTTTCGGCTTGAATCTGTTATCCTTGGCTATGGAGACCGCCTTCCAGAAGTCAGCCACTTCATTACCATATTGGTCGACAAGAGTCTTGGCGTAAACTTTCTGGTCACTGAATATCTCCCGTCCCTGCTCGTCGCTTGCCTTAAAGTCCAGAACCACCTTTCTTGAGGGGAGACCGCTTGGAATCATGTGACCCACGTTGTTGTTGGTAATATTGATCGTAACTTTGACCCGGTTTCCTGTTCTCTGCATCGATGACTCTATCTGAAAAGCATTTTGTAAGAACTGCCCGGTGTGTCCACCGTACCAGAAGTGCTGGTAAACCTTATCCCGGATTGTCCCGTTCTCCGCTGCAGCCCCGCTTTTTGTCTCCATATGGCAGTCCTGGCATTGCTTTCCCTCGGCTGCATAGGGTCCTTCCTTCCATTCCGAATAGGTATCGGAGATGGGCACGCCGTTGATCGAGAACTCGTGGCATCCTGCACAGAACTCTGATTTTGTATGGAGCGCCGAGTATGCAGAAGCATGTGCATCTGTCTTTGAATCATTATAAGGTCCCTGCATTGGGTTATTTGGATTGAAGGTAAAATTGTTATTCTCAACTCCTGTGACTGAATGGCAGAAACTGCAGGTAATACCTTCAACAGATATCGATTTTGTCAGGTTGAAATCGTTGGTTATCCTGGTCGTTGGGGAGTGGCAGGTCAGGCAGAAGTTCCTGTATTTGGGGTCGGATTGATAGGCTCTCAGGTATGCTGCCTCAAAAATCGGGTCGTTAACTGCCAGCGCATGCATCGAGCGGGACCATTCGTTATACCTCTCCTGGTGACAGCTGGTACAGGAATAGCTTAACTGAAATTCTCCTTCAGCATGCACTGCTGGAATTATCCACATGAACATTAAACCTAATATTATTCCGTATATTAATTTTAATCTCATACATCATCCCTCCTCATGGGGTTGTCCGGGATATTATTCTGGTCGTTCAAGGAGATAAAACCATTGTCAAGTCGTTTCTCGCCGCCCTTACCAGAGTGCCTGCGACCCTTTCTCTTTTGCCTGTTCTTTTAAGATCGGCTTTAAAATCCCAGGATATGTATAATCCTGTACTGTCGTTTCAGCGACAATCCAGTCCCTGGTTACTTTTGATGGTGGTTCTCTTGTTTTCTCTCCGATTTTCAATGCCTTCTTGAGTGCAGCTACTTTTCTTAGATGTTCGAGGTCTTTCAATTCTTTTTTTGCCAGAAGCCCTGATGCCACTGCCGAATCCAGTATCTTTTTTCCGAGTTCTGTCCTGACAATCGTGGTATTCCAGCCATCTTCGCTTCCCACAGACCCTATCGAGATATCAGCATATTCTGCTGCATAATCATGGCAGGGAAGGCAGCCAAGCAGGCCGTATTTATGGAGTTCTTTTAAGCTATAGGTATGTACTGCAATCTTATCCTCAACCGTTATCTCATGGATTATCATCCTGCCTTTTACATCTACTTTCTGGATATTGGAGGGTTTTATTTTCTGGTTATCCTTCAGGAACTCGGTAAAAAGCCCGCGGTAATTGAAAGCCTCCATGCAGAATATTCCTATTTTCAGCTTATGTACATCACCGAACTCTTTGAAATCAGGGGATCCGTCAATGAGGTGCTCTGCTATGGTTACGCAGGGCATACCCACTATTGCAAGATTCTTAAATCCCGCTTTTATCGCATCCCGCCAGCAGGTGAGAACAGATGCCTCTGAAAGCTTGGTGCCTGCGGATTCGAGGATTTCTTCAGGGGTTGCGGCAAGTCTGGGTTTTCCGATCCATCCTTTGTCTTTGTCCACAAGGAGGGCTGAATCAATGACCTCATCCTTCATCCCCTGCAGAAGCAACGATGTGACTGTTCCTCCGATCTGTGCTTTTCGGAGAACGCTCTCGTCAGTACTTTTTGTAGAACAAATTTCAAGATAAGGACCGAGAAGCTCATCGACGGTCTGACCTTCCATAACGGGAGGTCTGGGATATGTTGTCGAGTGGTTGGCATTTATGACCGGGCAGACCTGCAGGTCTTTATCGAACATGATACTCTCTTCATCGAACACCAGTTCCCCGTTTTCAAAACCTACTCCGGGGCTCGGGTTCACGCATACACATGCGCCGCAGTAAACACAGCATTCCCGTGCAACGGGTTTTACGAGCCTGCTGTCTGCATATTTTTCAATGTCAAGATACATCCTTAGACCTCCCTTTTGGTTATTTCGATTATCCCCACAGGACACTGGTTCTCACAGAGACGGCAGCCAAAGCACATGTCCTCGGCGACCACTTCTGTGATCGTCCCCATCCACTGCGGGATCCTTTCTTCATACTCAGGCCCCTTAAAATCCGTGGGTTTTAACCTGAATACCCTCCGCGGACACATGTCCTCGCATATACCGCAGGCGAAGCACTGGGACTGGTTGACATATACGTTATATCTGGGCATATAATCCTCCGGAAAATGACCTTAAGAGGTCATCTTCGGAAAGTGGATGTTTCATCCCAACACACCAAGTGTCGCTGCATATTCATCCAGTATCTGAGTGATAGTGCTTTGTGCAGCCTTCATTCCTGCAACATCGCCGCTCTTTGCTGCATTCGTAAGGGCAGTGAATGCGTCTTCGACCTGCGAATATTTCGCGCTGTCCCATGTCTTCAAACTGTCTCCGAGTTTATCATATATCGCATAGGCATCCTGAGCTTTGATGAGGGCGCTTGAATTATCACCTTTTTGCGCTGCATTTACGGCATCGTCCATTGCAGTTTTTACATCCTTAATTGTATCAGCATTCGATAAAGGAATTAAATATGTGCTCATAAAAAATTCGGAGCCTTTTGCTTCCCAGAGCGGTCCGATTGAATATGGAACCAGGACTGCGACAAATGTCAGAGCCGTAAGCCCGGTTGCGACCATGTATTTGGTCTTATTCGCATCCGTATCAGTGGCAAGCTTGTACACCAGGGTTATAATACCAAGCACGAAAGCCGGTATAAAAACGCCAGTGTTCCAATCAGCCTGCACCCTTGGAACAATAAATATACCTATAAGTGCAACTGGAATAAGTATTAAAACATCTCTTCCTATTATCCATGCCTCCCATAGTATATCAGCACCGAGCCTGAGAGTCATCCTGTTTAGATATCGTACGACCATGGGTCTGGCGACATGAAGGCTGAGCGCTATAAAGAGCATTATTATTATGCTCGGAAAAAGCGTAACAATCACGAACCATTCTGAATAATCCATCCATCCCTTCATCATCAGAGCGTTTCCGCTCAGAGCCGGGCCCGCTTGTGCCGCAGCTATTCCGATAAAGAGTGTCGTCATCAATACCAATATTGCCAAACTTAATACTGGCCTAAAGTTTCCAATCTTCATATATACCTCACTGGCTTAAAGCCATTTTCATTCATTAGGATTCACCATATTTATAATTATTCAATAAAAAAAATAATTGTGCGTCAGGAACAAAAATAAAGTATCCAAAACAAATGTTTTTGTAGCACAGGAAGAAAAGTAATGATTAAACATAAAGATTAAAGGTAATAACGATTAAGTAAAGCAATTAATCACAAAATGACAATTGAACAAATAAAAGAACTAAAGGCAGTAGAGTTTTTTAAAGTTCTTTCTCATGAAATCAGGGTGAAAATAATAGCCCTTCTTCATGAAAACATAGAAATGTCGTACACAGAGATTCTGCACACACTCAACCTTGAAGAGGGAAATCTTAATTTTCATTTGAGGAAGATGAAAGGTTTTGTTGAACTCACTGAGAAAAAGAATTACAGGCTTTCAGAGTACGGAAGAATTACCTATGGCATGCTGCAGGAAGTGGATGCACGATTATGGAAAGATGCAAAGGAAATAATCAAAAATGATGGGAACTATACCTTTTCCGCTCAAATATTGATAAGGAGAGCCTTTGCAGCGCTGATCGATTTTGCATTATTCTTGCTATTTGGAGCTACTAATATTTTAATATTAAAAAATTGGCTAAAATTCGATGCATTTGCTGTTATAATATATCTTCAAATAGTACTTCTATTAGCATATGTCTATTTTGTTATCATGGAAACATACAGCGGGCAGACGATTGGTAAATACGCTATGAAGATCAGAGTCGTAAAAACAAACGGGGATAAGGTCAACGTGCTTGAGTGCGCCATAAGAAACATAGGAAAGGTCTTCTTCCTGCCTTTTGATGTTTTGGTAGGGGTGCTGTTCTACAGAAAAAAGGGATATATTAAGTTCTTTGATTATTATACAAAGACAAAAGTTGAAAAGGTTATTTAAATCATTTATATGAACAACACATTTTCCTGATTTCAACGATATTCAATCCCAGTTGCCTGCTTATTTCATAGGCGTTCCTTGTAGGCACTGCAATCCTGTCGATCCCGGAGAGAATGGCATACTTATCAAGCATCGAACGATACCTTCCTCCCGGGCGCACGCAGCTCAACGAAAGCGGGATGTCAAACATCCCTCTCGCCTTTGTAATCACTTTGACCACATCCTCCAGCCGTGGCGGGGCAATCCCTTCCAGCGCAGTTCCTTTTGTAGGGATGAATACCACTATTACCACAACTTCTGGATTGAATTTCCTCACTATTTCAAGGGCTTTCAACTCTCCTCTCAGTTTCCCGTTATGCAAGCCCACAATGATATGCGGGGCAAGGGGAATCCCTGCAGATGATAGCGCTCTCAGTGAATCCTCATAATCCCGGACGCAGGCATCTATGCCCAGTATATCGTGTATGGTTTCATCGTCCCCGATAACGTCCATGAGCGCCATATCAAGATACTCCGAAAGCATATGCGCCTGCAGGTCATCCACAATGCCTGTATGCGCGCTGATTTTTAGTTTCATCTCCTGCCTGATTTTAAGGATATCCATGGCATGTGCGTACGTGGGAACGCTTCCGTCAGCTGCGCTTCCCCCGCTCAGCAGTATCCCTTCTGCGCCCTTTTCTTTTAAAAGACCGGCATGCGAGTATAATTTCCCGCCCGAACCGTCCAGCATGTGGCGCAGGTAATGCGAATTGCAGTGTTTACAGTAAAGTGAGCATTGAGTGCCTGTCAGGGAAACCGGGGTGAAAGGCTCCCTGAAAAAATGAATATTGCCGCCAAAAAGTTCAATCCTGCGTTTGAATGCCTTGAGCATGGAAGCTTTGGTCGCGGCATCAGTTTCCAGTGAGTCTATCATGCTTGCGGCGCGATGCGGGTCGAAATGCATAATTTCGTTTAAGATGTTTGCTGTATAAATATCCACCCCTGGCTTTTTCAATAGGTAAATAATATATATCCATAGCACCAAGTGGGCGGGAAATCAGGAGGAATTATGGACTCGTTATTGTACTCAGCCCCGCTTGCGGGCGTAATCGGTTTATTATTTGCCGTGTATCTTGCTTTGTATATACTCAAACTTGATGCCGGAAGCGATCGGATGAAATCCATCGCATCTGCCATACAGGAAGGCGCTATGGCTTACCTGAACAGGCAGTATAAGACAGTCGCAGTAATTGCGGTTATACTTGCTGTTTTGATTGCGCTGGCAATTAACACTGAGACTGCCGTCGGATTTGTTTTCGGTGCTGTTATGTCAGCCGCTGCCGGTTATCTTGGTATGAACATCTCTGTCCGAAGCAATGTGCGCTGTGCCAATGCGGCAAAAGAGGGCATGCAGAAAGCCCTGAGCGTGGCTTTCAAAGGAGGAGCCGTAACAGGGATTTCCGTTGCCAGCCTTGCGCTCCTCGGTGTAAGTGGATTATATATCGCATTCGGAGGGGATGCAAAGGCTGTTGAAAAAGTCGTGGGTTTCGGCTTCGGTGCCTCGCTCATAAGCCTTTTCGCCAGGATTGGCGGCGGGATATACACAAAAGCAGCAGATGTGGGCACAGACCTTGTGGGAAAAGTGGAAGCCGGAATACCTGAAGACGACCCGCGCAACCCGGGTGTGATTGCGGATAACGTGGGCGATAATGTGGGCGACTGCGCCGGAATGGCGGCAGACCTTTTCGAAACGTACGCAGTGACAGCGCTTGGTGCCATGCTTATTGGCGTCACGGTTTTATCAACATATCAAAATGCGATCATCTATCCACTTATGCTGGGCGCCGCAGCGATTATAGCATCCATAATCGGAACGTTCTTCGTAAAGCTGGGGAAATCGGGCGACATAATGGGGGCGATGTATAAAGGCGCAATCGTGGCTGGAGCGATTTCAGTGGTATTGTTCTACTTAATCACACAGCAGTTGATGGATGGAAATAAGGGTCTGTTCATAAGCGCGCTTGTGGGTCTTGGCGTTACGGCAGCGATGATAATCATTACGGAATATTACACAGCAACAACGCATGCTCCTGTAAAGGACATTGCCAACGCTTCTGTGACAGGTCCAGGGACAAATATCATAACCGGTCTTGCTGTGGGTTTGCAGAGCACGGCTTTACCTGTGCTTGTTATCTGCGCCGGGATATTGATTTCATATTTCGTTAACGGTGGTGCGTCCAACCCTGCTATGGGGTTATATGGTATCGCCATAGCGGCAGCAGCCATGCTTTCTGTTACGGGCATCATAATTTCGATCGATGCATATGGCCCGATAACGGATAACGCAGGCGGCATAGCTGAAATGGCAGAGCTTTCCAAGGATGTCAGGGATATTACAGACCCGCTTGACGCGGTGGGGAACACTACAAAAGCGGTCACGAAGGGTTATGCCATAGGTTCGGCAGCTCTCGGTGCTCTTGCGCTCTATGCTGCTTACAGTAGCGAGATTAACAATCTGCTGGTACAGCAGGGTAAACCTGAATTGATTCTTAAACTCTCAGACCCTATGGTCTTGATAGGACTTCTTATAGGAGGCATGATTCCTTTCCTGTTCGCAAGTTTCCTGATGAGAGCAGTCGGAAGGGCAGCATCCACCATAGTGTCTGAAATAAGGCGCCAGTTCAGGGAAATTGCAGGTATCATGGAAGGGAAAGCAAAGCCTGATTACGGGCGCTGCGTGGATATTGTCACTGTGGCTGCTCAAAAGGAGATGGTGGTACCCGGGCTTCTCGCAGTGCTATCACCCCTGGTTATAGGCTTTATCTTCGGTCCGGTAGCTCTTGGCGGTTTGCTTATCGGCGTGATTATTTCGGGTTTGCTTCTGGCGCTCATGATGACTGCGGGAGGCGCAGCCTGGGACAATGCCAAGAAATACATCGAGTCCGGAAACCTTGGAGGAAAGAAACTCCCTGACGGCAGCAGGAACCCGACACATGCTGCAGCCGTGGTCGGGGATACCGTGGGCGACCCCACGAAGGACACAGCAGGTCCGGCTATCAACCCGCTGATAAAAGTAATGAACATAGTGGCGATACTGTTTGCTGCGCTGATTCTCAAATACAACCTTCTGGGATGAAGGCTGTAACTTTTTAGAAAACGTTATTATTCCGCCCACTTTTTAAAGGGTGAGGAATCTTCTTGAATACAACTGCATTTGCTGTTGAAAATATCCCTCTGATCAAAGCCGGGGATGACATTGCACGCCTCTTGAGTGAAAAAACCCAACTCAAAGAGCACGATATCGTAATTATTTCCTCCACTATTGTATCCAAATCCGAGGGCAGGGTTATCCCGCTGAATAAAATTAAAGTAACGGGGAAAGCAAAAGCTATCGCAAAAAGAAACACCAACGACCCCAGATTCGTACAGGCAGTAATCGATGAAAGCAGTGAAATATTGGTTGAATCGCCTTTTCTTCTCGTGCGCACAAGAAATGGAAGCATATGCGTCAATGCAGGCATCGACCACTCCAATGTTGAAGGAAGTGAGAACATCCTTCTGCTCCCGGAAGACCCAGATAAAAGCGCGCTGGGAATAAAGGAATCCATATTCAATTTCACAGGTAACAAAGTTAGCGTTATCATCACTGATACCAACGGCAGGGCGTTCAGGATGGGTCAGACAGGTGCTGCCATCGGGATTGCGGGCATAAAAGCAACAAGGGACTGGAGAGGGACAGAGGACCTTTTCGGGAAATTGCTTGAAGTAAAAAACGAAGCTGTTGTGGATGAAATAGCAGGTTTCGCGAATATCCTGATGGGCGAGGGAAACGGAGGTACTCCCATTGTGGTAATACGCGGCTTAGACCTTTATAATGAATCCTGCGGCATAAAGGAATTATATAGACCTGAAAAAGAAGACGTGATACGCAGGGCCCTTGTTAAATTTGCGAGATTAGAAGTATTGTAAACAATTATAAAAATTTATAAACCAAAAAAAATTAAGAAGAATGCAAGTTCTCAGCCGAACAAGGCGCCGAGCCCTTCCATTCCGCTCTCTTCAGCTTTCTCTTTTACCTTCTCATCCTTCTTTGGCGTCTCAGCCGCTGCTGCCGGTGCTGCTGCCGCCGCTGCAGGCGCTGCCGCTGCCGGAGCTGCAAACGCAGCCTTTGAGATTGCTTCTTCTATATTGACGCCTTCAAGGGCTGAAACAAGCGCTTTGGCTCTAACTGCATCAACGTCTATACCTGCCGCCTTAACCACGGCAGTAATTCCTTCCTCTGTCACTTTCTTTCCTGCGCTGTGTAATATAAGCGCTGCATATACATATTCCATTTTAATCACCTTTTACGTATCTTAACCGAACAGCGAGCCCAAGCCCGCTGCAATATCGCTTTCCTTGGGTTCTTCCTTCTTTTTCTCTGCCTTTGCTTCTGCTGGCGCTGCCTCTGGCTTCGCCTCGACCTTTGGCGCCGCTGCAAGCTTTTCTTTTAATTTGCTGCCAATCGCATTTGCATCCTTCGCCGATGCGACATGAGCAAGGGACAGCATCTGTGAATTTGCTTTCGCCAGCAGCACATCAATGATATCAGGCATTATTATTTCGGCATTTATAGCAAGGTTCCTTGATTGGGACGCTGCTTTTGCAATCAGCGTGCTTATCGTGGCTTTCGCCGGATATGCCGAGTTGATGGATAAATTAAATGCCCGCTGGACAGCAGATGTCAGGTCACTTATGTATTTTGTTTCATCCACTGAAAGGAGCTTTGACTCATATATGATGCCCTTTTCATAGACAGCCCTGAGTTCAAAACCCAGTTCAACAGGATGAATCTCAAGACGGGCAAGGATGGATGCAAGCTTTGCATCCACCACATCGCCTTGTTTAGCTACTGTTTTTGTCTCCCGGATTACAACCTTCCCGCCCTCTATCCCTGCCGGGATTCCCGCACCTGTCAGTTCTCCAACAATCGGTCCGGGCGGAAATGAGGTTGGACCTTTCTGCACCACTATATCCTTTGGAGCTACCCCACCGGGTTTTATCGGGGCGGAGGTCTTGCCCTTCTCTAAAATCTTGTATAGCTTGAAGGGATTCTCGTTGGTGAATAATAGCGCTGTCTGGTCTTCCACATATTTATCAATCTTCTTAAAATCATCAGACGATTCGTTAATGGCACGCTCGATAAGCGAATTCCTGCACATCTTGATATTCGCCAGGCCGCGCAGGTTCTTTCGCATTAACTGGAGCTGGTTTGAAGGTATACCCACAACTCCAACTACGCCTACTGAAGAATTAGTAGTCATTAATCTCTTAATGTCCTCTATCTCGTCTTTCTTCCATTTTGGGATATGGATGCTGCGGTGCGCTGCTTCTGCTTCCATTTATACCACCCTCACAGCAGGTCCCATGGTAGTCTTAACATAAATCGATTTCACGTTGTATAAGCCCCGCTCATACCTGTGCTCGATGCGGTTAATTATTGTCGCGATATTCTCAGACAGTTTCTGGGGATCCATTTCTTTTCTTCCAATTGAGATATGGAACGTCATCTTGTCCTTTGACCTGACCTTTATGGAGTTCTTTGATTTGTTGATAATCTGCACAATATCCTTGTCAGGCGTGAGCGGTATGGGCATTTTCCCCCGGGGACCGAGCACCTGACCCAGGGTTTTACCTATGGCAGGCATGTACGCAGCCTCTGCTATGAAAAAATTGACCTCTTCGGCAAGAGCTTTCGCCCTTCCTTTATCCTCGCCGAGAATTGCGATTTCATCCGGGTCAAAAACGTAATCCGCGCCCGCGCCTTTTGCCCTCTGCCCGGTCTCGCCTTTTGCGAAGACGGCGATCTTAATGGGTTTACCAATGCCATTGGGCAGGATTATCTCCTCGTCGATCCTGTTCTGCGGCTGGTTCATATCGAGGTTCTTAAGGTTTATGGCAAGGTCGATGCTTTCTGAAAATTTGCGCTGTGAGGACTTCTCAAGTGCCTGTTTCACAGCTTCTGTGATTATTTCCTGTTCCAAATAGTATTCCTCCCGTAGTAATCGACTATCGTCTCCTACGGATGATAGGGGAGTGCTAATTTTGGCGGTATGGTACTTTAAGGTATCGGTTGAGCGCAGTGATGCACTATTGAACCACGACTTACTGTTGCTTTTCTCCCTTTATCGTAATCACCGTCTGTTGAATGGGCAGAACCTTCCCCGACTTCGCCACAGCCTCCTCCACTATTCTCTGCAACCCGAAGCAGCAGGGCACTTCCATATTCACAAGCGTTATTCCCCTGATATTATTATTCTTCAGCAGCTCCGTGAGTTTATCCACATAAAACCCGGCATCATCCAGCTTGGGGCAGCCTATAATCAGCGATTTTCCCGCAAGGAAGTCAGAATGGAAATTCGGGTAAGCGAACGGAACGCAGTCCGCGGCTACGAGAAGTTCAGCATCCCTGAAATAAGGCGCACCATGCGATACGAGGGTCAATTGCACAGGCCACTGCCTCAGTTCCGAGTTTTGGCGCGCCGCTGCTGCAACATTAGCTTTTTTTGCACTTCTGAAGTCCATCGCCATGCTTCCGGGGCAGCCGTGCGATGCCATCACAGGCTTTTTCGGCATCAAGTGCTTTTTTACCGCTGCCTCATCAAACTCCGGCGCTTCCCTTTCTATTACCGTAATCGCATCCTGCGGGCAGTGCCCGAGGCATGCGCCGAGACCATCGCAGAACCGCTCGTCCGCAAGCTTCGCTTTTCCATTTATGAGCTTGATAGCTCCTTCCGCGCAGCTGGGGATGCACAAGCCGCAGCCGTTACACTTCTCTTCATCTATGGATACTATACTTCTTTTCATGTTTTTATCATGTTTATATCTGCATTATAATTTATAAACTTAATTGTTCTATTATATAGGCAAACTTGGAGATTTGATTGTAAATAATAGAAAACTATATAATAACTTCTGCAAATATCAGGTTTATGCGAGAATTTCTTGACCTTGACAAAAGAGACAGGGAGATACTATCCCTGCTTGAGCGAAACCCCGAAATGTCCCAGAACGATATGGCTGAAAAACTCAAGATATCCCAGCCCTCTGTCAGCGCCAGGGTTCACAAGCTCAAACAAAAAGGAGCATTATCCCATGTCGTGGGCATGAATTTAAAGAAAGTCAACCTGTATATGGCCAAGGTTGATGTGATGGCTAAAAATACCTCTTCCGTGCTTGATATTTTCAAAGACTGCCCTTATTTCCTGAACGGTCTTATTGTGTCAGGAGAACACAACCTGTGTCTTTTTTTTGTGGGTGAGGATATTGCAACCCTTGAAGCGATTGTGGATGGACATCTGCGAAATAATCCAGTAGTCAGCAGCGCCAAGGTCAGCATTGTGATTACCCCTATGAAGGATTTGATTTTGCCTGTTAGAATGAATTTCGATTACAGCGATACCCCGCCGTGCGGTAACGGGTGCAACTGCAGGGAGTGCACGCACCATATATCGAACAGGTGTCTTGGCTGTCCTGTGACCAATAGCTACAGCGGAAAGATCTGGAAATAACTGCAAATACTATTTATTTTTAAAAACCCTTTAAAGAAGAAATGCCTACCATAAGTGAAAAAATCCTCAGCCGCGCCTCTGGTAAACCTGCGAAGGCAGATGACTTCGTAATAGCCAATATAGACTATGCCATGGCGCACGACGGCACGAGCGTGCTCGCTGTAAAGGCATTCAACGAGATGGGCGCAAAAAAAGTATGGAATCCGAAGCGGATAATCATACCCTTTGACCATATCGCGCCTGCAAACAATGAAACCGCAGCAAAGCTGCAGCAAAGCATAAGGAAATGGCTTCGCGAGCAGGGGATCACGAATTTCTTCGATGTGGGCGAGGGCATCTGTCACCAGTTGCTGCCTGAACACGGGTTCGCCCTGCCTGGAAAACTCATAATAGGCGCTGACTCGCATTCCTGCACCTACGGCGCCTTCGGGGCATTTGCCACTGGCGTAGGGGCAACGGACATGGCAGAGATTTTCGCAACAGGAAAGCTCTGGCTTCGTGTTCCGCGCACCATAAGGATAACAGTTGAAGGCAAATTAACCAAAGGTGTGTCCGCAAAAGACCTTACGCTTTGCATCATCAAAAAAGTGGGCACTGACGGAGCAAATTATAAAGCAATTGAATACTACGGCGAAACTATAAGCGGATTGTCAATACCGGAGCGCATGACGCTTTGCAACATGTCCATCGAGATGGGTGCAAAAACAGGCATCGTGCCGCCTGATGAAAAAACCTTCGGATACTTGAAAGGAAAAGCGAAAGAAAAATACACCCCTGTTTATGCCGATGAGGAGGCGCAGTATTGCGAAGAATACAATTTCGACGTTAACGACCTTGAACCTCAGGTAGCGAAGCCGCACGAAGTGGATAATGTTTCTTCGGTGAGTGAAGTCGCAGGAATCCTGCTCGACCAGGTTTTCATAGGCTCGTGCACCAACGGCAGGTATGAGGATTTGGAAGTAGTGGCAAAGATCCTTCGCGGCAAAAAGGTCAAAGTCAGGACGGTTGTGCTTCCAGCCTCGCGCTCCATTCTGATTAAAGCCACGGAATCGGGCATAATAGCCATTCTCTTAAAGGCAGGTGTTATCATTGCTCCTCCGGGCTGCGGTCCATGCCTGGGAGCGCACATGGGAGTGCTCTGCGAAGGCGAGACCTGCCTCTCAACTTCCAACAGGAACTTCAAGGGCAGGATGGGTGCAGGAGGTTTGATATACCTCTCATCGCCTGAAACCGCGGCGGCGAGTGCGCTGCACGGGGTGATTGCTGACCCTAGGGAATTTATCTAAAACTTCGTTATTTGACGAAGTCGCCTTCGTTAGTTTTATATGCCTTCACATCATAACCCGCCATTAATATGACCGACAAAGCAGCTATTGCTACGCCTGCACATCCTGCTCCTGGCATAAATGGTGAATATCAGGACATCAGGAACAAATTAGCTGAAAAAATGGCTGGGGAAATCACGCTCTCCGACAATCCCGGGGAGACATTAAAAAAATGGCGCGCCAATTTTGAGATCTCCCAGTCCGACCTTGCAACTTTTCTGAAAGTTTCACCCTCCGTGATAAGCGATTACGAAAGCGGCAGGAGAAAATCCCCGGGTATTTTTATCGTGAGCAGGATTGTGGAGGCAATCCTTGAAATGGATGCAGCACGCGGCGGGGCAAAAACCCGTTCCTACGAAGGCATGCTGCGGGGGGGGTTCAGCGCAGATGCCATATACGAGATACATGAATACCTATCGCCTATTTCTGTTGAAGAACTTACAAACCTTGTGAAGGGAGAGGTAGTTTACATCCCGGGCAGCGAATTTATAAAACCATTATACGGCTACACCATAGTCGACAGTTTAAAAGCAATACTTGCGCTTTCTTACAACGAATTCCAGAAGCTGTATGGATGGAGTTCTGAAAGAGCCATGATTTTCACAAACGTATCCACAGGCAGGTCGCCCATGGTAGCCCTTAGAGTCACCAATCTGAAACCTGCTTTAGTTGTAATCCACGGGCTTTCCGCATCTCAGGTTGACATAATCGCTGTTAAAATTGCGGAAATAGAACATGTGCCGCTCGTAGCTACAGTCATGCAGATTCCCGATCTTGTTCGTGCACTCCAATCGCACGATGTAAAACATTAATTTTTAAACGAGGTGAAAAAAATGAATGTTGGAATTGTATCATATGGCGCTTACATACCCTGCTATCGAATCAAGGTGGAAGAGATAGCTAAAGTATGGGGTAGTAATTCTAATAGTATAATCGACGGGCTTATGGTTTATGAAAAATCCGTGCCCGACATGGATGAAGATACCATAACAATCGCGGTAGAGGCTGCGCGTCATGCGGTTAACCGTGCAGGAGTAAACCCTGAAAAAATAGAGGCTATTTACACGGGTTCAGAAAGCCATCCCTATGCCGTAAAACCCACAAGTACGGTTGTGGCTGAGGCTATAGGTGCAACTCCTAACCTGACATCAGCGGATTTTGAGTTTGCCTGCAAAGCAGGTACGGCTGCCATACAGGCATGCATGGGTCTGGTCGGCGCAGGCATGATCGAGCTTGGACTGGCAATCGGTTCTGATGTCTCGCAGGGGGCGCCTGGCGATGCACTTGAATATACAGCCGCCGCAGGGGGTGTGGCATACATAATAGGAAGGGAAAATACTGTTGCGGATATCGAGTCAACATATTCTTTCACCACGGATACGCCGGACTTCTGGAGGAGGGAGGGAATGCCCTACCCTGAACACGGAGGGCGGTTTACGGGCGAGCCGGGATACTTTAAACATGTGACATCATGCGCCTGCGGTCTAATGGAAAAAATTGGTACAAAACCTTCTGATTACGATTATGCCATATTTCACCAGCCGAACGGCAAGTTCCCCATGCGCGTGGCAAAGATGCTTGGCTTCACCAACGAGCAGATCAAACCCGGGCTTGTGGTATCGCGTCTTGGGAACACATATTCGGGCTCCTGCATGATGGGACTGGCTGCCACGCTTGATATTGCCAAGCCTGGTGAGAGAATATTCGTGACGGCTTTTGGTTCTGGCGCTGGAAGCGATGCTTTCAGCATAACAGTTACTGACAGAATCGAGGAGATACGCAATGGCGCTCCAACCGTAGAAGAATTGCTGGCTAACCCTATATACATCAATTACGCTACGTATGCGAAACATAAAGGCAAGATTAAATTATGAGGTGATTTCATGAGAGATGTTGCGATTATCGGAGTGGGATGCACGGAATTCGGCGAATTATGGGATAAATCCTTCAGGGAACTTTTTGTAGAGGCTGGGGTAAGCGCAATAGAAGATGCTGATGTTCAGGGCGGGAAAATCGATGCGCTTTATGTGGGTAACATGAGCGGCGGGCGGTTTATCGAGCAGGAGCATCTCGGCGCCCTTATAGCAGATTATTCCGGACTGGCAAGCCTGCATGTGGCCTCAACCCGCGTTGAGGCAGCGTGCGCTTCTGGCGGGTTAGCACTTCGCCAGGGGATTATTGCCGTGGCATCCGGCTATCATGATATTGTAATAGCCGGAGGGGCTGAAAAAATGACCGATGTAGGCGTCGAGACCACAACCGATGCCCTTGCTGCTGCCGCGGATCGTGAATGGGAAGGAATAATGGGTGCAACGTTCCCGGGTCTTTATGCCATGATTGCCAGGCTGCACATGCATAAATTCGGAACTACGCAGGAACAGCTCGCAAGTGTTGCTGTTAAGAACCACCACAACGGCACCATGAATCCAAAAGCGCAGTTCCGGAATGAGATTACCATAGACACTGTCCTGAATTCGGTCATGGTGGCAGACCCGCTGCGTGTTTTTGACTGCTCGCCGATTACAGACGGTGCTTCCGCTGTTGTACTTGCACCCGCAGAGATAGCACGAAAATACACTGATACTCCGATATACGTAAAAGCTTCCGCGCAGGCAAGCGGCACCCTATCGCTCCACGATAGACCTGATATAACAACGCTTGACGCCACTGTTGCGGCTGCAAACAGGGCTTATAAGATGGCGAAGCTTAAGCCCGGAGATATCGACTTTGCCGAAGTGCATGACTGTTTTACGATTGCAGAAATCTGCGCTATCGAAGACCTCGGTTTTGTAAAAAAGGGCGAAGGGGGAAAAGCCACAGAAGAGGGCATGACCGCCATCGGAGGGAAAATACCCATAAACCCATCAGGTGGATTGAAAGCATGCGGTCATCCTGTCGGTGCTACAGGAGTAAAACAGGCTGTTGAAATAACGCTCCAACTGCGAGGCGAGGCTGGCAAGCGGCTGATAGATGGCGCCGAAATCGGTCTCACCCATAACGTGGGCGGTTCAGGCGGCACAGCCGTAGTTCATATATTCTCAAGGGAGAGATGAATATGTCAGTTCCAAGATTCTGGAGAAGACTCAAGAACCTGTACAACCTCATAGGCACACGATGTGAAAAATGCGGCGAGTATTACTATCCGCCCAGGAACATGTGCCCGAAATGCAGGCGGCATGGTGTGATAGTCCCGTTTAAATTCAACGGAAAAGGAGAGGTGGTGACTTATACCATTGTGCACAGCGCTGCAAAGGATTATGCGAAGCAAACACCCTACATACTTGCCATAATAAAACTGGATGAAGGTCCCCGCCTTACTTCACAGGTGATATGTGCGCATGATGACATTCATATAGGCATGAGGGTAAAATCCGCATTCAGAAGGCTGGGTGAAGAGAGCGAGAAGGGAATGATATACTACGGGACAAAATTTATCCCTCTTGAGTCTGTTAAGTAAGTAGTATATTGCAAATGAACAATCTCCATAATAAGTCCGGGGTAGACGAAGAACTGGCGGAAAAAATCAACCAGTTTTTTTCTATTTACGATATCCAGCACGAGAATGGTAATATCTTTTTCTTTGGGATCCCTAAGGAAGATATCAGGATAATCTATCAAAAATTATGGCCTGTTTTTACGGAAAAGAATTATCAGTTATCTGTTAAGTACGAGCTTGGTGAGCACATGCTCATAGCCTCGCCTTTTACTCCAGCCCGCGAGAGGCGATGGATAAACGTGGCTCTGGCAATCGCTACTGTTATTACTACGATGGTGATGGGTTCATTTCTTTTTGGTGCTGACCCGATAGGCAACCCATCCGGCATCTTAAAGGGTATCCCGTTCACCATTGCAATCATGGCAGTGCTGGGGTCTCATGAGGCTGGGCACTACCTGATTGCAAAAAAACATGGCATGCGCACTTCGTTGCCTTACTTTATCCCGTTCCCTTTGGGGATTGGAACAATGGGGGCAGTGATCAAACACCGCGGACCGATACCCAGCCGCAAAGCCCTGTTTGACGTAGGTGTTTCAGGTCCTCTGATCGGGCTTTTTGTTTCAATCGTTGTGACTATCGTAGGACTTTTTCAACCTCCTGTTACCCAAACCTCAGAGTTTTTTCAGATTCAATTATCCCGTCCACTCTTGTTTGAATTTATAACTCGTTTTATCCCGTTGAATACTGCGTTGATTTCGTATCCGATCGCATTTGCAGGCTGGGTCGGGATGTTTGTGACAGCCTTGAACCTCATGCCTGCCGGGCAGTTGGACGGTGGGCATGTGCTTCGCGCAATGCTGGGTGAGAAAGCCAGGCATGTCTCAACAGTTATGCCGTTTTTACTTATTTCACTTGGATTTTACGTGACTTATTTCCAGAAAAGCGATGGATTTTTATGGGTATTATGGGGACTTTTCCTGTCATTTTTCGCTGCCGCAGGGCATCCAAAACCACTTAATGACGAAGTGCCGCTCGGAAAAGGCAGGATGGCTCTGGGGATTCTTGCCTTTATTCTGGGACTGCTTTCTTTGACTCTTGTTCCTTTCCAGATGCAATGAATTCCCTACAAAATCAGCAATAATTCTTCGAATTTTATTTGAATTAACAACACGGTAATCCATGCATATTGATATCCTTGGTTCCATCCCCATAAATAAGAGTTTAATCACAAAATTAAATTACGGAGTCTCGAATTAAATCGAAACATTTATACGAACATGATCCACCATTACATTATCCGTAGGGATAAAAACGGGTGGATTCATGACTTGCAGTCGATGAATTAATCGATAGGTGGCCAAGTAGTCAATAAACAAAAGGGAGGTGAGAATAATGATGGAAGAACCAGAATACGTAAATGATAGTATTAGTGTACCATGTGTAGTTCCATGCAAAGCATGGCAATGGAAAATCTTATGTCTACCATTACCACAAGTAACGTGTATTGTCTAAATTAATAAATTTTATTTTTTATTTTTTTATCATAAATAAGAGGAATACTACGATGAACAAATACCCAATACTCGCAAAGGAAATGATGCTTCACATAACGCCGGAAGGGGGTACGCTTTACACCGGCCCTGTTCCGCTCCAGACTTTAAATCGTCCCGCTGCGGATATATTATCACTATGTGATGGAAGACATTCTCTGGATGAGATTTGTGGAATGCTCGCTAAAAAATATAATGATAGTATTGAACGAGTAAGAGACTTAGTTATTAACTTTTCGAAAAAAAGTGAAGAAAGAGGAAATATCCTATTTACTAACGGAGAAATGTTTGAAAAACCTATTATTGGAGGTAATAAAAATTTTTGGGCACCAATCGCTATCACAGTAGAGATTACTTCCCAGTGCGATTTAAGTTGCATTCATTGCTATGCTGAAGCGGGAGCTCGAAAGAGAAATGAAGTATCATTCGAAAAATGGATAAAAGTTTTAGATGGATTTCATAGGGCTGGTACAAGGCTGATAAGTATAACAGGAGGAGACCCGCTTGCTTATCCACACATTTTTCAAATTCTAGATTTTTGTGAGGATAAATTTAAAGTAAGACTTTTAACATCAGGCTATAGAGTAAATAAAGATATTGTGGAGAAGCTGTCTCGATATAAAAACCTCGAAATGATTCAAGTAAGCTTGGACGGTCCCGACAAAGAAACCCATGACTATATTAGAGGAAAAAAAGGTTCTTTTGAAAAAGCCACAAATGCTATAAGGCTATTATCTGAAGTAGGAATTTTAACTCATGTAGGCATGATGGCTTTCAGGTTAAATAAAGATAAAATAGAAGATACAATAAAACTTGCTGATAAACTTGGTGCAAATGTCTTTGCAGTAGGAAGAGTTATTTCTCTCGGTAGAGCAACTAAACATGACCTTTCTTTAACTGTTGATGAGATGATGTCTATAGGAAGGGATATAGAAAAATTCTCTCAAAAGTACTCACATAAGAATTTTAATGTACGAACAAAAGATAATCTCAAGATCGAACTACCATTACCTTCTGGAGATAATGAAGAAAAATCCATTAAAGAAGAAATACTAATGAAACAAAACGAATTGTTAAAAATAATTGGAGGAAATTGTGGTGCAGGATACAGATCCATGTTCATAAATTCTATAGGAGTTATCAAATCATGTAACTTATGGGATTATACTATAGGTGATGTTTCAAAACAAAGTGTAGAGGAGATTTTGAAATCTATTCATACACAATTTTGCAAAGACCTTAAGGCGCCCAATTCTGAGATGTGCAGTGACTGCGGGCGTATATATCTTTGTTTTGGATGCCATGCTCATGCAGATATTTACAGTAACAATGCAACACATTGTAAATGGAAAGAGCAGTTAATATGTACCCCACACTAAGTGAAGATACCACCCTAAACCTTTCTCCTAAGGAGAGTATAATCTGGAAATTGGATACACCTCATTGTTATCTTAACCCCATTGGTGCAGAAATATTAGAATTATGTGATGGAAAACATAATATTGACGAAATTTCTAAGATACTTGCCCAGAGGCATGATGATCATCTTTCTAAGGTTTATGGTCTTGTAGCTAAATTTTTGCGAGAAAGCGAAAAAAAAGGACATGTGGTTTTTCATAATATATCTCCAGAGAGTCATGGAACCATATTAGGTAGCAGAGAATATTTTGTGCCTGTGGATGTTTCTTTGACACTTACGCAAAGATGTGATTTAATGTGCAAACATTGTTATGTAAATGCCGGAAAAAATCTGGAGGAAGTCCTTTCCACTGTGGAAATATTAAAAATTCTAAATTCTGTTTATGATAATGGTACGAGAAAGATTGTGCTCACTGGAGGTGATCCCTTTGTTCGCAAAGACTTTCTTAAAATCTTGAAATTCTGCTCTCAAAAGTTCTTGGTTGTTGACATATCAACGAACGGATATAATATAGACAGCAAGTTAACAAGCGAAATAGTGGATATTTCCAAAAGTGGATGCTGTAAATTTACTGCAAGTATAAGTTTAGATGGAAAACTTGAAACACATGACTCCATAAGAGGGGTAAAAGGATCATGGGAGAGAGCGGTAAAATCTGCAAAACTTCTTTCCCCACATATACCCGTCAGCTTCACAATGACATTAAATCCTAAGAATCTTATGGAAATTGAAGATGTAATAAAGGTTGCTAAAAAAAGTGGTGTAAGAAGACTTAAAGTGGGTATGACGATTTCGGCAGGAAGAGCCGAAGGTAAAAACCTTGAATTAACAAAAGAGCAGAAGAATAAAGCAAATGCAATGTTGATTGAGTTAAGTAAAAAGTATACAGACGAAAATTTCTATGTAAAGCCCTGGTTCGAGAGTTTTGAAACTGAAGTGACTTTGTCTGACGAAAGGAAGAACTGTGGTGCAGGATATAATATGATAGCAATAGATGTTTACGGAAATGTAAAGATATGCCTTGCTTTTGAGTATTCAATAGGTAATATCTTTAAAACGGATCTAAAGCAAATATACATGTCTCCTCTTATTGATTTTTTCTATCAATTAAAGTGTCCTAATAAAGAAATGTGTGGTGAATGTCAAAATTTTCATATTTGTACAGCCTGTCATGCAGCAGCGTTTGTAAAATCGAAAAATATGGATAACTGCCCATGGGCCATTCAATGGGAAAAACTACCTGAGGCATATAAAAATCCGTTCAAGTGAAAAAAGTTGTTATGATTACCGTTGTATGCGTCCGGCATGTTGAAGATTTAAATGAAAAATTAAGACAAGTAATCGTGGAAAGAATGCCCTCCACTGTATGCGTGGAACTGGATGAGTTAGGGTATAATACTTTACTAGGTAAAACCTCCAAAGAAGAGGAACGTTATTACTTTCGTAAAAAAATGAAAGAAAACATATATTTAAGAAGAGGTTTAAGAATTGAAACAAGTCTTGCTGCCTACCAAATAACCAGTGCAAAAAAAACAAGATATTTTAATATTGGTGAAGAATTTAAAACAGCAATTCGTGTTGCAACGGAAATCGGTGCAAAAATTTTTCCGATAGACATGGATAGGTCTGCTGTTGCAGAACTTATAGGAAAGAGAATGTCACTTAAAGAGAGAATAAACCTTTTTTTGGGATGTTTGCGAGGATCATTGCTGGATAGAGCAGGGGTCGAAAAGAAAAGGAAGGAATGTGAAAAAGAAGGATACGAAGAAATATTTGCTAGAAATTATCCTGTCCTCAAACAAATTTTAATAGATGAGAGAAATCTGTATATGGCAGAAAAAATTAGAGGAATTTATAAGGAGAATAGCAACATGGCAGTGATTATAGGCAACGCCCATGTTGAAGGAATTTGCAAAGCATTAATGGATTTTGATCTAGAGATCATTAAACTGGATAATCTAAGAAATATATGCCACTACTGAACTCACAACTAAATTTTTTCAGTAGAATGCCAAACTCCCATCCTTCTTTGCCTTATTTAGTCCCTTATGTAAAATATAAAGACCTACGAAGAAAAATAATATTGATAATCCAGACAGTATCCATATATATTTCATGATTTCTATAGCCTGTATAGTTGGCACGAGTGATATTCTTAATCCTTCAATAGAATAATAAAATGGAATATATTTTGCTACAGGTTGAAAGAATTCTGGCAAAACGGTTATAGGGAAATATACACCACTAAAAAACATCACAATGGTTTGAATTAATGGGACTGTTTGACCTATATCTTTCATCCAAAGTGTCAACCCGCCAAATATCATTCCAAAACCTATCATAAGAAGTATTGACAGGAAAAATATGACGAGAGTATAAATGTTTGCATCACTATAAGCTACAATTCCAAAAAAGAAATAACCTGCTGCGAAAATGATTCCTGTGGAAATAGCACCAAAAATGCAACCTGATAGTGTATATGCAATAATAAGAGTAGTTATACTAGTCTTCGTCTGCATTATAGATTCCAGTGTTCCCATTTTCATCTCGTCGCTCAGTGCGCTGGATGTGGCATTTACTATACTCCATAGGAAACTCCAACCAATTGAGCCTACAAGCATATATGAAATAAAACCCCCACCGTACATGGCTATACCTGAGGGATTGTTTTCTTTAAACATGCTACCGAAAAGTGCAAGATAAAAAAGGTTAAAAATAGTTGAAAGAACCATGCTGGTGATTGCCAATCCATAGGTAGACAAAATCATGAAGTCTCGTTTTATGAACGTGCTTATGGTCCTTATTTTATCTGTCATTTTTTTAAACCAGCCATGAATATTTCCTCAAGACTTGGTTTCAGGGTTTTTATCTCATTGATCTTAATGTTATTATTTTTTGCAACCTCCATAATATTTAAAAATGTGGCTGTGATATTCTTTGTTTTTATCATGACAAGATCTCCCTCTATTTCTCCTAATGAGGAGAATGCACTTGCATTATTTGACCGCACGGCAATCTTTTCATACTCCCATATTTTTTTTTTCAATTCTTCTGGCTGTCCCTCCAAAACAATCTTCCCTTTATTTATCAACGCTATTCTATGACACATTTCCTCAATCTCATACAAGTTATGTGATGTCCAGATAACTGTTTTATCCCTGAATTTGTTTTTTATCATGTTTTTTAATTGAAACGTTGTCACAGGGTCGATGCCGCTCAGTGGTTCATCTAGGAATAGTATTGGGGGATCATTTAATAATGCGACTGCAAGGGCAAGCTTATGCTTCATTCCTGTGGAATATTTCATAATGAGATCATTTTCATAATCTTTCAGGTCGAACATCTCTAAAAGTTCATCAATTCTCTTATCTATATTCCGCATATTCCTCAGATTCGCAAAAAATTCTAGATTTTGTCTCCCCGACAAACGCCAATATAGAGCCCTTGTAAATTCGCCTGCAAGAACACCAATATTTTCTCTAACTTTTTCCGCATCTTTTTTAACATTATAGCCATTAACAGTCACAGTGCCTTCATCGGGTAGAATGAGTGTTGAAAGTATTTTTATGGTTGTGGTTTTACCTGCACCATTTGGTCCTATAAGACCAAAAATTTCTCCCTTATTTATATTCAGGTTTAAGTGGTCAACTGCAACAATTTTTTCCTTCTTTCCCAGAAAGGATTTTCTCGTGAAAGTTTTTGTAAGATTATTTAATACAATCATCTAATCCAGTTAGATATAAGTATCGCTTAATTAAGTTTTTGTTAATCCAATCACTACCGCGAATGTTCCTGGAGAGCCGCCACGGACCCCATGACATGGAATGCCTCAAATTTCCCTGGATTCTGGTATGACATTAAATCTGATTGAAGACCTAGACGCTGAATATAGCAACCCTGATCGGCAGGGATTATACAGGAAAATCAATTGTGGTACGGATACTACCAAAGCAAGCATGACCTTAAAAGTAGTGGAAAACGGACATACTTCTACTGAGATACTCATAGCATTCGGTGGATCACTCCTTCCATACGACGGGTCCGGAGAATATGACGTCGTGGGCTGGATGGGCCGGCCATATGTTGCAGTCAAAGGCAATGCAAAGAAATTTTCAAGGATTGTGATCGAGCAGGGCAATGCGTCATCTGATAAGAAAATACTGGCTGTGCGCAAATCCGGGGATGTTGGAGATGGATGGACATTGACAGCCAACTCCATTGATGCCAAAGCTTCCCCAAGACAGGTATGGTTCTCTCTTAGCAAAGATGGGGTTAAACTCTACACCTGCTGCAGAAATAGAAACCCCTTAACAACGTGCCGCTTGGAAAAGGCAGGATGGCTCTGGGGATTCTTGCTTTCATTCTGGGACTGCTTTCTTTGACTCTTGTTCCTTTCCAGATGCACTGAAATTCGAGAGGAACGAAGTGTTTTTCCTATGTAGTCGATACAGCCACTGACTGTGCTCCTATTATTTTGCCGCTGCCATCTACCAGTTGAAGCGTAATCCTGTTGTTTGCAGGGTCGTTGGCTATTGCTGCTGTTGGTGTCAGGAACACTGCAAAGGTCGGAGTAGCGCCCACGTTAATGGTCAATCCTGTTGCCGGACCTTTGATAGTACCGTTCGCAGGATAGGTTTCATTTATCTGATAAGATAATCCGCTTATCGAAGCCGGCACGCTCAAGACCAAGCTTACCCCGGTTGCATTGGCTCCCCCAACGTTTGCTGTCGCTACTGCAAACACAGCAGGTGTATTAACTGCTGTACTTACAGCTAATGACGTGGACATCATGATAACATCCGCACTGGGCACTGTACTTGCTGAGATGGTCAGAGTGTTAACTCCACTTATAGGAGCTGCTGCTGCATTGGTGCCAGATACATTGAATGTCAGCGATGAAGTGCTGAAAGCTTGTGTTGCATTAATGGTCAGCACAAAGTTAGCTAAGACGCCTGCAGGCATGTCCACAGGTGTGTTCGGCGAACCTGTGAACGCAGTGCCGTTCCACTGCTGGTAGGTTACAGTTACAGGCAAACCGGATGCCTGTGCTACCCTCACGCCTGTCGCGCTGGCTGTTCCGCCATTAATCACTGACATGAATATCGTGACTGGCGTGCCTACCTGCGCATTCCTGCTGTTCGGGGTTATGGAGGATACCAGTAATGGCACGGGTGTAGGTGTTGGAGCAGGGGTTGGCGTAGGAGTTGGAGTGGGGGTTGGTGTGACAGCCGGAGAGGAAACGGCTACTCTTCCTGTCATGGAAAGATGAATGCTGCAATGATAATCATAATTTCCAGCATCATTGAAGGTTCGGGAAAACGTCTGACCATGAGAAAGAAAGCTTGAATCGAATAGTCCGGTATCGCTGGTGACTGTATGAGTTGCCGAGCCCAGATGAGTCCAGGTGACTGTAGTTCCTGCGGCTACATTTATGGTTTGCGGCTGGAAAGAGAAATCTAAGATGCTGACGTTGGCGGTGGACGTTGAAGTGAACTTGTATGCAAGTGGCAGATAATCGATATTGCTTCCATCAAGCGTGTATGTTGAGTCGCATATCCCATCGCCATTGTTATCAGTGCAGGTCTTGCTATAGCCTGTGCCGTTCGGATAAGCCCAGAAGTTGCCGCCGAGATAGGAGCCGCCGACTATGTTCGTGCCGGAGGTTTTGGCGGTGTTCCAGATGTTGCTTTCTACGGTTCCAAGACCAAAATTGTTGGTGTTGTTGAAAGCGTTGTTATAAATGTTGTTGTTGCTGGAAGAGAGCAGATAGATGCCGTAGTCGTTGTTAGAGTTAGCTTTGTTGCCGCTCAGCGTGTTGTTGCTGGATGAGGACAGATAGATGCCGTTGTAGGTGTTCGAATTGGCATTGTTGCCGCTCAGCGTGTTGTTGCTGTTAAAAATGGACAGATATATGCCGTTGTAGGTGTTCGAATTGGCATTGTTGCCACTCAGCATGTTGCTGTTGGAACCGGACAGATATATGCCGTTGTAGTTGTTCGAATTGGCATTGTTGCCGCTCAGCGTGTTGTTGCTGGAATGGTCCAGAATGATGCCGTAGTCGTAGTTGTTCGAGACATTGTTGCCGCTCAGCGTGTTGTTGCTGTTAAAAATGGACAGAGCGATGCCAGCGGCGTTGTTCGAGACATTGTTGCCGCTCAGCGTGTTATTGCTGGAAGAGTACAGAGTTATGCCGTAGGTGTTGTTCGAGGCATTGTTGCCGTTCAGCGTGTTGTTGTTGGAAGAGTCCAGATAGATGCCGTGGGAAAAGTTCCTGACATTCGTATTCTTTATCGTGACGCCGTTTCTTCCTGAAAGATAAATCCCGTTCCCTGTAGAGCTTCCTGTTATCGTATGACCATTGCCGCTAAGGGTTATGCCGTCGCTATCTATCTCTATTGTTCCGGTTAAATCAGTTGTCAGCGTGCAGGTCTTCGATGCAGCATTCCATGTACCAATAGAGGTGCAGTCCCCGCCTGTTGCAGTGTCGTTGATGAACCAACCTGCGCTTGCCGACACCCCGCCCACCATCAGCAACACAAGCGCCGTTATTCCCACCGCAATCCCGAGGGCACGCCCTCTGCACTTTTTATTCTCGAACATTCTTACCACCAATCCATGGACTTTGATGCCCATTTTTTGAGCATGAAAACTATACCGCCAGAGTGCTTAAACCTCGAAAGTATAAGAATCTTGCGAAATAATCAGTATAAATTAGCCTTTATCTATGCAATCTCGCTCCACGCGTATTATTCCCCAACCCCAACTATCCCCGAAACAATCCCCTCAAGTTCTTTCTTCCTCTTTTTACTCGATGATTCCACCGTCCCATCAGACTCGACCACGGACACCATGACATCGAACCGCTCCGCTGCTGCGACATCCGCAGAGGACATTATGGGGAATTCTGTAGGCATAGTCCAGGGACTTGCCATGAACTCAAGTTCCTGCAGAGTGGGGGTATAGGAGTGGATGATCTCAAGCCTTCCTTCTTTTTCATGTTTATAAGCGCGATATAACGCCCTGTTCTGCCGGAAGCCCACGTAAATCTCAAGAAGCGTCACGCCGATTAAAGAATTTGTCTGCTTTCCCACCACAAGGTCGCTTATGATTTTTTCCCGTTCGTCCGTATGAAGTACGAGAAAACCGCTCTCTTTATTCTCGTTATTTGAAATTTCAATCATTTTTTGCAGGCAGTCTTTTATGGTCAATCCTTTTGTCGGGATTATCCTGTCAAAATCCTTTATCGTTCTTGAAATCTGGTCATCCGAATAATCAGCCACTCCATCTCGGTTAATAATATCCGTGATCTTCGCTCCCTGAATGCCCAGAAGATTTGATTCTATCCCGTACTTTTTTTCTTTTTCCAGGAGCAATGATAGCCGTTCCTTTGCGTCGAGGTGCCGCGACAGTCTTCTTTTTACAAGCTCTTCATCGCTGGCTATAAGTTCAATCCCTTTCGGAACCGCGCCAAGTTTTTTTGTCAGAAGGGTAATCTGCCTTATCAATTCAGGCTCTCCCAGTTCCATTACATCGAATATGTTCTCGACCAGCAATTTTACCTGGTCATACACCGAAACTTCGACAAATACGGGCTCATCCTCTTCAAAGATGGGAAGCTTTCTTTTCTCATATAGCTCCCCTTTCATTTTCTCAACAAAGTCTTTTCTTATAAGAACAACAGGCTGGGCTGAGCGCGCTCTCCCTTCAAACATTGCTCCCACGTTCCCCGTGAGCATCTGGATAGCCAGGGTCGTTTTTCCCCCTCCCTGCGGCCCTGTCAATATTAAAATAGGGTTTTTTCCCAGCTCTTTTGAGAGAAGCCTGACAGATTCTTCTTTGGTATGGGCAGAGGTATCAAGAATTTCCATCGAAACAATACCCGATTTACAAATCTGCGTTCATAAACCGAGACTTCGGTTTACGCAGTACCCACGTATGGCGAAGCCATACGTCAAGGGTTGCGCCC
>JAPZAS010000028.1 GCA_027460525.1 Candidatus Methanoperedens sp. | reverse complement strand
ATATCGAGGTTGAGGAGCAAGGTGCCGACGATCACTTCCGCTGCGACAAATTGGCCGAGGGTGATCTGGCCGATCGACAAGAGCCACCCGCCCATCCCGATCATGCCAGCATGGCAGACGGCTTCCCAGATCACCATACTCACGTACTGGCGCCAGGTCAGAATCCTTTATTACTCGCGTTTTTACAGGGAAGACATTTTTATTGCTTTCTTTAGCCTGATGATGCTGGTATGCGCAGTCATGTATATGGAAAAGCGTAATGAGGAGCGGTATTCTTCCATAAAAGTTTTTTATTTGTTTCTGGCTGCAATTTTGTTAACAAGCGTTGTGGGCGTTCAAGTTGTATCGACGTTGGCTTCACATAAACAAGGTGGGCTTATCATAGCAACAACATTGCTCCTGCTATTTACATCCATTTTATTTATATTATTCTCTTTCAAATATGCAAATAAAACTATCCATCATCGTTATTCGTATCTGCGGATTTTTTACCTTTTTTTAGGGGCTGTGGCACTGGCATCAATGGCTGCACTTAAGGAGAATGCATATATCGCAATTGTGCTCATAATTTTGTTTCTTTTCCTGATTTTTATACGGGAAAAATGGTATAAGAGACTCAGGAAACTTGACAATAATTTGCTTATAACCGCAAGCGAAGTTGCGCTTTTTGTTGCGGTTTTTCTAATTGTTTTTTCAGTTTTTTATACAAGCAGCCTTTTTGATTTTTACGGTATGAAAGCCGCTTTTGTAAAGGCTGTGTCCCACTGGTACGAAATGCATGCCATACAGCGCATGGGAGGCCCATGGTTTTTCTATCTTCCTATAATTGCGCTTTATGAACTTCCGGTATTGATATTCGGTGCCCTGGGAATGGCACACTACAGCGGATACTTCAACAGGAAAATAGAAAAGATATTGATTGTAATAATTCTGTACTGGGTTGCAGTGGATATAATGTATATAATCTCAAATATGCGCCCGGAATTGAGCCGGTTTTTACCTATCACTTATATTGCAAGTTCTATTGCTATCTTTTTCCCGTTAGTTATTCTTGGAATTATCGCAGTTTTGAAATCCCAAAATCTATTTTTTTCTTTTTTAACCTACTGGACGCTGACCAACCTTGCGATTTATTCATACATCCAGGAAAAAGTTCCCTGGCTTATCCTGAACCCGCTTCTGCCTCTTGCATTAATCGCCGCCGCTTATATAGGTGAAATTCTCCCAAAATTAAAATTTAATTCGCGTGTCGGAACTGCTGTAATTATTTTCCTTGTGCTGAGTTCCTCCTATTCTGTTTATTCAGGCATTTTCTTAAACTATTACGATTTTACCAATCCGGCTGAACCTCTCATCCAGGCTGCACAGCCTCCCCAGAAGTTTTCGTTGTTACTTGGTAAAATAAACGAAATCTCATCACAGTACCAGAACCACTCTACTGAAATCCAGCTCACCGATGTTGAGATGGAGACGCAGTTCCTGTGGTATATGCGGCATTTCACCAACGTAAAATGGAAGGTGAGTATTGATTCCGTACTTGATGCGCCGTTGATTGTTGTGCACGACAGCGACGATAAGCACGAACCAGACATTGTAAAGCAGCGCCTGCCCACAGATTATGAGAGGCTGGACAGCGCAAAGATGTCGTGGTACTGGTTCAAACCCTCGGATGTCACTCTGGGTTACCTGCTCAACAGGAAGATGGACAGACCGCCGAGTGAGTACAGGATTGTGCTGTTCTATAAACCCAGATATTGACGCTTGCTGGGATTCAACAGATACCTTTTATCAGATTGGAAGGATTGGAAACGGTAGCTTCTTTTGCACCTTTTTCATCCAGACCCGCTCCCATTGCAATCTTGAATGCGGTTTCATCTGTAATCAGATCTTCGGGCGCATGCGAATCCGTGTTTACTATAAGGTTAGCTCCTGTTTCTTTAGCAATCCTCACCACATGCCCGTTGGTTCGATTGTGCCCGTTGCGTGAAGTTATCTCAAGGAAAATGCCTTTGTCCAGAGCAACCAGAGCATCTTCGGGAGTAATAAAGCCGGGATGAGCCAGAATATCAATATCAAGCGAAACTGCAGCGTGATTGGTGCCTTCATGGACGGGCTCCACTGTTGTCTCGCCGTGCACCACGACTATCTCTGCCCCCAGTTTTCGTGCCTTCTCAACAAGCGCCGGCATTTTTCCAGGGGGAACGTGGGTTAATTCCACGCCTGCAAAAATCCTGATGTCATAGTCGTCTTCAAGGGATTTTATTTTCCTGATGCTGGACAGGACATGCTCTATATTGGTGAAATCAACGTGGTCTGTTATCGCCAGTGCAGTATAGCCATGGAAAACAGCGCGGCGCACAAGTTCGCTTGGTATGAGCTCGCCGTCGCTGAAAGTGGAATGTGTGTGCAGGTCTATCATTTTTGTCCCCGTATCTTATTTATATTCTGTGCAATCTGCTTTGCCATAACGGATTTAGGGGCTTTCCTGTCCACAAGCACCCTGCCGCTCACCACCCACCAGGATTTCGGGTGGGCTTTATCGGCTTCTACTACCGGATTAAGGTTCAATTCCTGCGCAGCCTTTTCAATCTCTTTTAGAACAGGCGATTTTACCGCATCCTTCATGGAAAGAATTCTGCCTTCAGCCCTTGATTTGGTGGCATCAAGGTACAAAGGCCAGATAACAAGCTTATTTTTTTCATTTAACATTGGTTCCTGTTTTCTTTTTAAAACTAATAATACTTTCTAAAAAATCAAGAAAAGGCTCTCATAATCAAAAAAGCAGATGCCGATATGATCGCTGCCGCGGGTATTGTCAGTATCCATGCCCCCACGATCTTGCGGGCGATGCCCCATCTCACAGCTGAGAGCTTATCCGTGGCTCCGACCCCCATTATCGAAGACGATATCACATGCGTGGTGCTGACAGGGATTCCCATAGCAGCCATGCTTGCAAGCACAACACCGCTTGAAGTTTCTGCGCTGAAGCCCTGATAAGGGCGCAGACGCGTGATTCTCTGTGCCATTGTTTTAACGATTCGCCATCCTCCAAAAAAAGTTCCAAGACCAATCGCAGCCGCGCAGGAAAGGATAACCCAGAGCGGAATATGCAGCCCTCCGCTGGGGGGCGAAGATACGCTCGTTGAAACAAGAAGTATTGCAATTATTCCCATTGTTTTCTGTGCATCGTTCGTCCCGTGGGTCAGTGAATAAAAAGCTGAAGAAAAAAGCTGAAGCCTCCTGAAATAGTGGTTGACTGTCGAAGGATGCGAGCTCCTGAAGGCTCTTATTATTAAAATAGCGAATATGAAGCCCATAATCAGGCCGATTATTGGAGAGACTACCATAAACAGCACGATTAATCCAACTCCTGCAGCATTGACCGAACCCGTCCCTGCGGCAGCTATTCCTGCTCCGACCAGTCCGCCGACCAGGGCATGGCTGCTTGATGTGGGGAGACCCAGATACCATGTGATTAAATCCCAGATTACAGCGCCTACCAGTGTTGCGAAAATCAGGTTGACCGTGACAATCTGGGTGTCGATGATACCTTTTCCCATAGTCGTTGCAATGGCTGTGCCAAAAAAAAGCGGGCCGATGAGGTTAAAAACAGCCGCCATCGTAACGGCTTTTAATGGAGACAGAACCTTTGTTGCAACCACGGTGGCGATTGCGTTTGCAGAATCGTGAAATCCATTTAAAAAATCAAAAAACAGGGCAAGTATAATAGTAAAAACGACGAATTGTTCCAAAATACGCCTCTTAGCTGTTTTTTACAACAATATCGCTTATAACATTCGCCGCATCCTCGCACTTATCGGTTGCAAACTCAATGCGCTCGTACACTTCCTTCAGTTTCATAATCTCTATGGCATCTTTTCTTTTGAAAAGCTGGGCAACCGAGGTTTTGTAGATATCATCCGCAATATTCTCAAGCCGGTTAACTTCAATGCACCTTTTTTCGATTTCTTTCGGGTTCTTGAGGTTGCGCAAGCCGCAGAGCGCGATGTTCAATTCTGTGGTCTGTTTCACAAGCACCTCGGCAAGTTTTATCATGTTCTCTTCAGGCTTTTCAATATCGTACAGCACAAAACGCGCCGCAGTTCCATCGATATAATCCAGGACATCATCAAAGGCTGAGGCAAGCCCTGAAATATCCTCATGGTCGATGGGTGTGATGAAGGTCTTGTTAAGCTCTTCAAAGATCTCATGGACAAAATCGTCCCCCTGATGTTCTATATCTTTTATTTTCTGCTGCTTCTCTTTTATGTTCTCATAATTTTTAAGCATGTCAAGGAAGGCATTCGAGCCGTCCAGCACGTTTTGCGATTCATTCTCCAGCATGTTGAAAAAGTGCTTATCCTGGGGAAGAATCCATTCTTTCAGTCCCATGTTTCAGTCTCCTAGTTCTCTTCAGTTATGATTATTCTTTGTCTTATGTTTTTCTCTTTGATTCTTATTTTTGTATGCTAGGTCTCGGTATCAATTCAACTCCACCCTTTCCCCTGTCACCATGAACACCACATTTTCACAGAGATTCGTTACGTGGTCACCGATCCTTTCAAGATATCTTGCCACAAAGGTGAGATGCTGGGCGCCTGTTATTTTTTTTGGATCCTCAACCATATAGGATATAAGCTCCCTTCTTACCTGATCAAAGAGCATATCAACCTCATCATCCCGCTTCGCAACAGCTTTTGCAAGCTCCACATCCTTATTTTCAAAGGCACTCATGGTATTCGCCAGCATTTGCTGGCATGTCTCTGACATTCTTGGTATGTCTATGAGCGGCTTTACAGGCGGCACATTGGCTGTTATCTTTGTAATAACCGCAATCTCAAGGGCAAGGTCACCCATCCTTTCAAGATCAATGCTCATTTTCAATACCGAGATTATAAGCCTCAAATCCCTCGCCATGGGCTGCTGGAGCGCAAGAAGGCGCATGCAGCCCTCCTCAATGCTGTGATCGAGGGCATCTATCTCATCATCCATGTCAATGACCTTCTGGGCCGTCTCCAAATCCCGATTCTTAAGGGATAGCACAGAATCTCCTATCGCCTTACCTACAAGGCTTCCCATGCTAAGCACTTCCTCCCTTAATTTGTGAAGATCTCTGTGATACGCTTCGCGAACCATATTATCCAAACCTCCCGACTATGTAATCTTCTGTACTCTTTTCCTGTGGCTTCTTAAATATCTGATTTGTTTCTCCAAACTCTATCATTTTTCCGTAGAGAAAGAAAGCTGTATAATCGCTTACCCTTGCTGCCTGCTGCATATTATGCGTTACTATTACAAGGGTATATTTCTCCTTAAGTTCTGTCATTAAATCTTCTATCTTACTTGTAGAAATAGGGTCCAAGGCTGAGCAGGGTTCGTCAAACAGGATAACTTCGGGTTCCACTGCTAATGCTCTTGCTATGCAGAGGCGCTGCTGCTGACCGCCCGATAAACCCACGCCCGATTTATTGAGGTCATTCTTCACTTCGTCCCATAGTGCGGCTTTTTTTAGACTCTCCTCGGCAATGTTATCAAGGATCTTTTTATCTTTCACTCCACTGAGCTTCAATCCAGCCACAACATTATCACTAATAGACATCGTTGGAAAAGGGTTCGCCTTCTGGAATACCATACCTATGCGCCTTCTTATGTCCACAGGGTCGACATCGTTCCTGTAGATATCCTTGCCATCAACCAGTACTTTTCCCGAAACTTTTGCTCCGGATACAACCTCATGCATCCTGTTTAAGCATCGGATGAATGTTGATTTTCCACATCCTGAAGGACCTATGATAGCGGTTATCCTGTTTTCCTGGATACCAAGATTAATGTCATGAAGCACCTGTTTAGTTCCAAACCATGCATTGAGAGCTTCTACGGTAATTTTATTCTGCATTATACTCCTTTTAACCATATTTTTTTCGAGTTACGAACCTCACGCCGATATTTAGAATAAGAATCAAGATAATCAGGACAAGAGCGCCTCCCCATGCTTTGGCATGCCAGTCTGGAAAGGGTGTTATCGCATATGTATAAATCTGCACCGGCAGGGTGGATATTGGTTTGTCTATCCCGCCTGACCAGAACATATTGCCAAAGGAAGTAAAAAGGAGAGGTGCGGTCTCACCCGATATCCTTGCAATTGCAAGCAAAGCACCTGTGACTATGCCGCTTCTGGCAGTGCTTAAAACAATATACAATGTTGTTTTCCACTTCGGTATCCCGAGGGCAAGGGAAGCTTCTTTGATTGAGCCCGGCACAAGCCTGAGGGATTCCTCGGTGGTTCTTGTGACGATGGGGATCATCAATACAGACAGCGCCGCTCCTCCTGCAATTGCAGAGAAGCTTCCGAAATACAGGACTATGAGGGTATAACCGAACATCCCTGCAGCTATCGAAGGTGTACCCGTCAGGACATCTGCCACGAAACTTACAAAACGTCCAAACCTGTTATCCCCGTATTCTGAAAGATAGACACCAGCGAGAATACCTACCGGAAGCCCGATTAAGCAGGCAATTCCCACTACAATGAACGTCCCCTGGATTGCGTTTCCTAGCCCGCCTCCGGCTTCACCCACAGGTTTGGGGAGCTGTGTAAGAAAATCCAGGTTTATAGATGATATCCCATTGATGGTTACTGTGTAGAGGATGCTCAATAGTGGGATTATGGCAATTACAACACAGGAGGCGGCAAGAAAGGACATAATCCTGTCTATTAATTTTCTTTTATTCCACTTCATGCCGCTCCGTCTCTTTCTACTTTAAGGAGTTTCCATACAAGAATCCTGGCTGCAATATTGACGATAACTGATATAACCAGAAGCAAAAACCCGATCTCAATGAGAGATGAGATGTAAAGCTTTGATGTAGCCTCCACGAACTCATTTGCAATAACCGATGCCATCGTGTACGATGGCGAGAAAAGCGATTCAGAAATCCTGGGGCTGTTCCCTATGACCATGGTGACTGCCATTGTTTCGCCGATGGCGCGCCCAAAACCAAGAATTACAGCCCCGAATATTCCCGACCTGGCATAAGGAAGAACCGCGATTCGGGTGGTCTCCCAGCCTGTAGCGCCGAGAGCGAGGGCTGCTTCCCGCTGTTGCGTCGGCACTGTCATGAGGACTTCCCTGGATACCGATGAGGTTATCGGAATTATCATTATTGCAAGTATCACGCCGCCTGTGAGCATGGTCTGACCACCATACATAGGTCCCTGGAATAGGGGCAGAAAACCAAGATAGGTGGAAAGAGGCGGCGCAAGATGGTCGTGGATGAACGGTACGAGAATGAATATACCCCAGAGCCCAATAATAACACTCGGGACGGCGGCGAGCAATTCTATGACGAAAGAGAGCGGTGTCCTCAGCTTTTCCGGGGCGAGTTCTGAGAGAAATATCGCTATCCCAAGGCTGAAGGGGACGGCTATGGTCAGGGCGAGGAATGATGAAACAAGAGTCCCGAAGATAAAAGGAAGGGCGCCGAATACCTCATTCACAGGATCCCATGTAGAACCCGTCAAAAAACCAAACCCAAACGCATTCCTTGAAAGTCCCGAACCGAGAAAAAGTTCCCTGAACAATAAAAATGCAAGAACTATTATACTCAGGGCGAATAAGCCAACGACAGCTTCAAAAATAAAATCGCCGGAGAGTTTACTCCGGCTGACACGGAAAGAAGGCAAATTCGACCGATCCATCTAGATTAGCGGTTGTCCGTTGTAGTTCATAAGTTTTATGGTTTTTTCATCCAGGCTTACGACTGCATTCGGCAGCGGCACATACTGGAGATCGGAGGAATAGCTCTGTCCGTCGTGAACTGCCCACCAGAGGAATCCAGCCAGAGCTTTACCCTTTGTCATGTCTATCTGGTCTTTGTAGACAAGAAGATATGTAAAGCTGCTTATGGGGTAGGAATTGTCCCCCGGAGCATTCACAATACTTACGGCTGACCAACTTGCATCGCCTGCGGGTAATGTTTGCGCAGCTCCTGCAACGGCGTTTGCAGTCGTCTCAAGTGTGGGTTCGATGAAATTCCCTGCCTTGTTCTTGATATACGCATAGGAGATGTTGCCCTGAAGCTTGGCGTAGATAAGTTCGACATAGCCTATAGCATAGGGGTTCTGGCTTAAGGTACCTGCAACGCCCTCATTGCCTTTCCCGCCAAGACCGACAGGCCAGTTGACTGACGTACCTTTTCCAACCTGTGATTTCCAGTCAGGGCTGACGGCTGAAAGATAATCCGTGAATACGAAGGTTGTGCCGCTTCCATCGCTCCTGTGCGCTACCATAATATCCTTTGCCGGGAATTGGATACCAGGATTAAGTGAAACTATCCGCGGGTCGTTCCATTTTGTGATTTTCCCAAGGAAAATATCAGCAATTACATCCCCGCTCAAATTCATTCCCTTCTGTATGCCGGGAAGGTTATACGCTACGACCACGGCGCCTATGGTTTCTGGTATTTGCAGGATCCCTGTAAGATTTTTATATACCTGCTCCGAGAGAGGCGCATCACTTGCGCCAAAATCCACCGTTTTTGCAGTTATCTGCTGTATTCCCGCACCGCTTCCCACACTCTGATAATTGATCTGGATATTTGGATTTATTTTGTTATATTCCGAACTCCATTTGGATAGCAGAGGATAGGGGAATGTTGCACCCGCACCGTTTAAGGTTATAGTTGCCGGAGCTCCCGTGGGCTGCACGGTTGTTGTCGGTTGCACTGTACCTGCAGGCTGCTGGCTTACACATCCAGCTACCAGCACACCTGCCAGCATTAAAATTAGTATCGTCTTTAATCGATTCATTTTGTTTAATCACCAGCAGGAGTTTTGGCATTAAATAATATATAGCTTCTCCCAAGAATCTATAGATGCTATATAAAATCAGTAAATCAGAGATGTAAATTTTAAGCCTATTGAATGCATGCGACAGTCTGTTCAATGGAATGCGATATTGCAGGAGGAATTAATCCAGACCTCAAACTGCAAAATTCTCTGATTTGTGCAAGGCTTTTCAGCGTATCTTCCCTCGCCAAATTTTTAACCTCCAGAATCAGGTTTCTTGCATTTGTCTTTAATATGTTTTTAAATACTTCCCTGAAATTTATTTTTCCAAGTCCAATAGGAAGGTGGCGGTCTCCAAACATTGCTTCTTCAGGTTCCAGAATGCCAAAGTTATCATGAAGATGCACTTGATGTATATAGCTACCTAATTCAAAATAATCGTCCAGGGATAACCCATAAGCATTGGAGGCAATAAACGCATGAC
>JAPZAS010000027.1 GCA_027460525.1 Candidatus Methanoperedens sp. | reverse complement strand
CATAATCGAGCAGCAAAACTCCTCGTCTGACAAGAAGACCATGACAGTGGGCGATACATGGGATATCGGCGGAGGCTGGACATTGACAGCCAACTCCATAGATGCCAAAGCATCCCCGAGACAGGTCTGGCTCACCTTGAGCAAGGACGGCGTCAAGAAAGACGATAATGTAGTCCAGCAGGGTCAGATGTATACCTACGTCGAGAAGAATATCGGCGGAGAATCTGACGTACCGCTGTTCGTAACATTCATCGACAGCGTATTTGCAGGTGCGACCAGCGACATGGTGCAGCTAAGATACACATGGGCAGTCGATACCTCAATCACAGAGCTTAAGGGCGGAGACGTCTACGGCGTATTCAAGGTACAGGCTACCGAGCCGATTATCTTGCAGAACACCGATAACACAGTGACCCTGAGCAGGGATACCGCCGTTAACCTGATGGGCGAAATGAATTTCAGAACAGCAGACAGCGATACAGTGAGATTCTACCCAGTGGTTCAATACCAGATTGGAGGAATTGCACCCACACCGACACCAACAGGAATGGGACCAGTAACACCAACAGTAAGCGCAACGGGTACGCCAACAGGCAATATGACCGGTACACCGACAGTCACACCAATGGTGACGACACCAGCAATGACAACAGCAGGAACACCAGGTCCAGTAACGACGACTCAAAAGACCTCTGGCTTTGAGGCAGGTTTAGCAATTGCAGGCTTGCTTGCAGTAGCGTTCCTCGTGCTGAGACAGAGAAAATAAATAAATGAATAATTGAAGGGAGCAATCCCTTCACCTTTTCTTTTTTAGAAGTGTTTAATTACAGGGCATGCAATATTTGCATGATATGCTCCTTAGAAAGGATATCTTGGATTGTGATTTGACAAGGTTTCCTGCAGTTGTTTATCTGGCTTTAATCTTTTTGGTTTCCCGTGCCCCTTTTATAGCTCTTGGGTTCAGTGCATTTACAAATCCCACAGACCAGGATGTGCTCGCTGTCGTAAATTCAGCATATCTGCTTCGGTACGAGCACGTTTATACCGTTTCCCGCTTTCCAGGTTATCCATTTTTTGAGATGTTTAATTCGTTACTCATCGGAGGGGGCTGGGTATTTACAAATATAGCAACGGCAGTGGTTTCTTTCATATCGCTGATACTATTCGGGAAGATTCTTAACGTATTTGAAATAAAAAATAAAGCATTGTTATTGCTTACATTTGCTTTTATTCCAATAATCTGGATTAACAGCACCATAACCATGGATTATATGTGGGCACTGATGTTTATTTTACTGGCTGTTTTTTTTGTATTTACAGATAAATACCAATTAGCAGGAATCTCGATGGGATTTGCTATCGGGACCAGGTTCACGTCGGCATTTATGATTTTTCCTGTTGTGCTCTGTCTCTTAGAAAAAGTAAATCGCAGGAAAATTTTGATTTTTATTTCTACCGCAGTCGGTACCGCAGTGCTCCTGTTCTTGCCAGTGATCTATAGGTATAAACTTGAGTTTTTCAGAGGTTCCGGCTTTCTTTATACCACGCCGATTGGGAAGTCTATTAGCATGGCAGCTGGTTCTTTGCTATTGTCACTCAATAACATGGTAATGGAATTATTCGGCATAGCAGCACTGGCAGCGCTAATTTTTTTTGCGATATTAACTTTTAAAAATAAACCCTTTTATAGCTCCGAACGTGGGCATTTACTGAATTTCTGCTGGTTGACTATACTCATTTTTATTTTACTTTATTTTATATTCCCATACAAGGTCGCATATTTGATTCCTGCCGTCCCATGGGGTTTAATTGCTTTAAACGAAAAGCTGGAAAGGAAATTTATAATTATAATTTGTATTTTATTATTACTAAACAGCGCGGTTTCGGTTGAAATTCTAAGTGATGACGTTACACAGGTTATCAAACTCGATCCAGGAGTTGTTATAAAAAACTATGAAGATAGAAAGTCGCTTGGTGTTGAGCTGTCAAAAGAATACATGGAGTCTTTATCGAATTTGTTACGATATGAGAAATGAATATGTACTTTTTTGAAATTATTACATGGTTATTTGTAATAGAGATTATTGGATTCATAGCTTTACCAATCACAGCATATTTATGCTGCGCACTTCCAGACCGGGGATACGCCGTCTCAAAAATTATGGGACTTCTTTTCCTGACATATTTCTCATGGATTTTGACCTATTCCGGTCTTGGCTACAGTACTTCAGCAGTATTTGTTTCATTATTTCTGTTAGCTGCGGTTTCTTATGTTTTTTATAGAAAATTTGGTTTTACTGTAAGCAAATCTTTTGCAATTAAAAATGAATTGTTTTTTGTCACAGTATTTTTCATTTTTCTAATTATTCGTTCTTATAGTCCGGATAATTACTGGGAAATAGGGGAAAAATTCATGGATACGTCATTCATCAATTCAATCCTCAGGAGTTCTACTTTTCCCCCAATGGATCCATGGTTTTCGGGGATGCCTATTAATTATTATTATTTTGGGTATTTGCTGATATCCGACATGGTGAAATTAAGCGGTACTTTGCTTCCAACAGGATTCAATATCGCTTCTGCAATTTTTTTTGCGCTGTCTGCGAGCGCTGCATTTGGCCTTGGCTTCGGGTTGATAAAAAAAGTAAAGTTCGGATTGGTTGTATTTGCATTTGTGCTTTTTTTAGGAAATCTGGCTGGATTCGTGCAATTGCTCGTGATTCTTTTTTTCCCGGCTTACTACCACCAATTTTATGTTCCAAATGGCAGTCTTTTGACACGCCTATCATCATTTAGCCAGTGGCCTAGCTTAAATATAATTCCTGGCAGCATCAGTGAGGCGCCGTATTATGCTTATTTGATAGGCGACCTGCATCCCAACCTGATTTCTATCTCTTTTCAGTTGTTAATATTGGCTGTGCTTTTAAATATTCTCATCGATAGGAAAATTACGTGTATCCAAGCAATTATGCTGGGCTTGATGTCAGGTTTTTTCTATCCGCTTAACACATGGGATTATCCTGTTTATATTGTAATCATTTTAGCAGTTGTATTCCTTACAATAAAGAAGGCAAAAGATTCCATATTAACCTCAGGAGTGATTGTAATTGTGAGTTATGTCTTGTATCTGCCTTACCATCTTAGTTTTCAAAAAGTCTCTGAAATTGCAGTGATATCTTCAGGAAGAACGGAGCTAATCCACTATTTTTTGATACTTGGGACATTTATTTTTATGATTTCGTATTATTTAATAAATAACATTCAGTTGGTTAAAAAAGATTGGTTAAAATGGCTTGCAGGGCTTTCAGTATTAATACCTTTTGCGTTTATCATTAAATTTCAACTCCTCGTAATATTAGTTCCGTTGGTGTTTTTAGCTTATTCGGGACTGATCAAAGAGAACGTTCCTGAAAAACAATTTATTTATCTGCTCATACTGGTAGGGGCATTATTGAGCCTTTTTGCTGAATTGTTTTACATACGGGATACCATGAGCAAGCTGGTATATTTCAGGTTTAATACGATTTTTAAATTATATCTCCAGATATGGATTCTGTGGGGTATAGCCGCAAGCTATGCATTCTATGAAATGTTGAAAAAGAAAGCAGTATACGTTGCATGTATTTTGATATTAATGGCTTCTGTTTTCCCGATTTTTGTTACCATCAGTCAGTCAGGGGGCTTCAGTGTTGCACCAACGTTAGATGGGGAGAGGTCTATTAAGAATGAACATCCCTATGAATATCAGGCGATTGAATGGCTCAGGAGTAAAAACGGAACCCCTGTTGTGCTTCAGGCATCGGGTTATTCGTCTGCATGGACTTCATATGTAAGCGCTTTTACAGGATTGCCCACAATTCTTGGATGGGAATGGCATGAGTATCAATGGAGAATGAATCTCACAGAAATCAACATACGCAGGAGTGATGTGGAAATAGCCTATATTTCGCCAGATTATGAAAAAATTAAAAGCATCATAGATAAGTATAATATCACTTATATATACATAGGACCGGTCGAGCGCGACCGCTATAAAATAACACCGGTTTTTGAAAAGGAAAAGGAAAAATTCAAACTGGTTTTTAAGAACCTCGAGGTGGAGATATATCAGGTTCAATAAGGAGCAAAACATGGATGAGATTGCCCGCTCTGTAAATTTATTGTATGAGAGATACCCCTATCCCTCTCTTCCAATTCGCAATGAACGCGATCTTGTAGGTAAACTCCATGCCAATGTCATGTCAAAAATCCTTGCCACCGCAGGACTGGAGCCTCAAAGCCTTTGCGGAAAAGAAGTGCTAGACGCAGGCTGCGGCACAGGAGAAAAATCGTGCTACTTCTCATATTACGGTGCCGAAGTGACCGCAATTGACCTTTGCAGCCCATCGCTTGGGAAAGGAAAGAAACTTGCAGAAAAATTCAAATTGCAGGTCAGGTTCAGGCAGTGCGATATTGCAGAATTCAAGACAGAAAAAAGGTTTGACCATATTTTCTGCCTCGGAGTGCTGCATCATACGAGCAACCCTTACCAGCGTTTCCGTGTGCTCGCCGACCTTTGTAAACCCGGAGGTACTGTGACTATCGGGCTTTATAATCGGTATGGCAGATTTGCGCACAGGGCAAGGAGGATGTGGATAACACTGAATGCAGGCGATGGCATTGAGCGGCGGATGTTGTTTGTTGAAAAATCGATATACAGGAGAAAACTTAAGAATACGCACGAGAAGGCTTATGCTGCAGACAAATACGTCAATCCACACGAGAGCTATCATTCGGTTAGCGAAGTAATGGACTGGTTCAATAAAAATGACATTGCATACATAGGCTCGCATCCGCATACAGGCGAAGGGAAACTTCAAGCTCTTTTTTCTCAGTTGAAATGGTTGCTCAGAAAAAAAGGATTTTTTATAATATCCGGAAGAAAAAATTGAAATACCTATCGCTTCCCTTCCAGTTTATCCTGGATGAGCTCTTTTAAACCTCTGATATTTCCTTTTTTTGCGCTCACTGGCACTATCTTATCAAGCCACTGCCTCCAGGGAGGCATCATGCCAAGCCGCTGTGCTATTCCATCAAGTGTTTTATCCGGCTCTTCAACTTTATCTATCTTGTTTGCAGCCACAATCACATCGATGTTTAACTCATGCAGAAACTCATAGAGTTCAATCTCCAATGGTATTTCATTTCTACCAGCCCATCTGTCCACTATTTCAGCGAAAGAGCTTGCATTTACCACCAATACAGCCATAACGATATTCGAAGCGTTATCCTCTATGTAATGGACGATATTGTCCTTGATAGCTTCCTGGCCTTCTTTACGTACGCCATTCATGAACCCGAACCCCGGCATGTCAGTAATCTGGAAACTCTGGTAAGGAATGCGAAGTGGTTTTCGAGTTACACCTGGGCGTTTGCCCACCTTAAGCTTCTTACCTGTGAGCTCCCTGATAAGAGTGGACTTGCCTACGTTGGAGCGCCCCACGAATATTATCTCTTTACTTGGGTTTTTCATTCTAATGCATCATCCAGGTCATGTAAAAATGCTTCCAGCTGATTCCTCGGGATGCGCGCACCTCCGGCGAAAGGATGTCCTCCTCCCGTACCGCCGTGGTTTAACGCCACGCGGCGCAGTATTGTATTTAAATCCACATCACCGTTCCTGAGGCGAAGGCTCAAATCATACGCATGTTTGTGCGCCCTGTACTCACAGGATACGCCGACGAGTGCATTTCCATAAGAGGCTGCATATATTGCGGTTTTAGACATATACCCGTTGATGTCTATAACATAGGCAAGGTTTCTTAATTTCACCACTTTTTGCCTCACAAGAATCCTTATCTCCTCCTCCTTTCGCGAGGCAATTACAGCAGCCTCAAGAAGACCATCTATTTGTGGCGGGGGTGTATCCTCTGAAAGTGCATCCACTATACTTCTTTTGTAATCATAATCCCTGCCTGCGTATGTTATCCCCTGAATCAAAACTCCGGCGTAAAAATACAGTGTCCTCGTATCCCAGTCTCGTTCCCATTTCTTTACAGTTGCGTTTTCGCTGAAATCGCCTATGGCGCCGTATATCGCCACACGCCTCGTATCTTTACTAAGTTTTCTCTCAAAAATACGATATGCCTGTTCCGAGGTTGAACATGTATTGTGGTAAAACCAGGCATGATTATAGCTTTCAGGCAGAGGATGATGATCCGTATAAACTAATCTTGAGACCTCTGCAAGCTCATTTAATTTTCGTTTAAGCTCCGTGCTGGTCTTTTCGTCAATAGCGATGTCGCATATCACAATGTTGTCGTAGCTCCCGGTGAGGTTATTCAATTCGCCAAGAAGGCTCACGGGACTTGTGAAAAACACCTCTGCATCTGGAAGTGCGCTTTTAACAATGGCTCCAGAACATATACCGTCGCAGTCCCCATGCGTGAAAATGATTGAACTCATTTATGCCTGTAAAGCGCTGCGATAATCAAAACAATGAGTGCAAACACGAAATCAAAACCAGGTGTTATCGGGGTAGGAGTGGGTTCTGGAGTACCTTTGGGTTGTGGATTTGCTGTTGGTTCATGAAATAGCTCCTTGAGCGCACGGATTATTTTCTGTGTAAATGATTCCTCAGTTTTCTCTGGTGTTGTGGTTGTCTCCTGTGGCGTGGTTTGGGATGGACCCACGGTCTTGATTGCAGTCGGAGTCCCGGTAGGAGTGGATGTAATTTTGCTGGGATTAATCACGGTGATTACTGGTCTCTCTGAGCTTAATACCGAGCGTGTGGTTCCCCTGTACCCGATATCGGTATATATTGCCACAGCAGATGGTAATTTAATTTCCCCTTCCTTATCCATCCTGATAGTATAGTTAAATATCACCGGAGTATTCACATCCAACGATGTTGAGCCAAGAGATGTCATGCCATTTAAAAATGATATGGTGCCGTTCACAAAGCTTACTCCATCTGGTAATGAATCGTTCACTGCAGCGTTTGTGGCTACTATATTCCCTACGTTATTGATACTCACATTTACGGTTACATCTTCGCTTATATTTACGACAGTCTTGTCCACAGTTTTGTTCAATACAATTTTTGGGCCGTTGACAACTACCGTAGTTGTTGTGGAGTAGATGGTGTATGATATATTATTGAACCTGAACGTTGCATTCGCAGCCGGGATGGTAAAACCGCTAAGGCTTGTTCCAAGAGCTTGGATGGAATATGTCGTACCCAACCATTCCTCCCCAGGCTTGAGGTTGGGGATGACCCATCGCAGCGGGGTGTTGGATTTTAGTTCAAAATTTTCATTCATGCTGTCTGTGACGGTGATATTTTTTAGTTCATATATTCCATCGTTGCCCACAGAAATGCTTACATTTACAGGATCATTGAGATAGATACGGTCTTTCACAGCCTTGCTTATAGTAACCTGCATAGCTTTGGGCGAAACAGTTATGTAATAAGTGTTTGTTGCATTGTATTCGAGGTCTTTGACATCAAGACCCTTTGCATCCGCACTCAAGTTGTATGATTTTTGATTAAGGAGTTGCGGAACTTCAAGGATGACAGAAAAACTCTGACTTGCCCCGGCTTCCATCGTATAATAATGCTGGTGAAGCTGGCTGATGTCGCCTCCCCTGATGTGCAAATCGCCGATATTAAGATTGAGATCAACATTCTCAGCTCTTGCATCACCGCTGTTTGTTACCGTAGCTGTTGCAGTAATTGTCATGTCATCGTAAGAGGTGTATGAACTTTTATCCGTTGTAACAGTAACATCAAGTTTAGGCAGTCCCCTTTTCTGGATGGATACGGTTGCCCAGGGGCTGTAGTACTCATATACCCAAAGCTGCGCGTTACTTGCAGGGAAACCTGCGGCTGTTATTTTTACCTCATAATCCGGGTCGATATAAGGCTCGCTCCCCGGACTCAGAATCTGCGTATTGAGCAGTACCCCGTTTTTATAGATCTCAATTAAAACCGACGGGGGAACATCGGTTTCTGGGACTATATTTCCATGTATGTCCTTTATTCCAGGGACTGGCGAGGGGAATTGCACTGCCTTGACCATATACTCTCCGTGGACGAGCGTGCCGCCCTTATTAAGTGTGCCAGACACGCCAGAAGCCCATTCTATATCGCCGGGGGCGAAGCTCGCTGCAAGATTTGCAGAGAGCAGAATTATTATAACTGCCAAGTACCTTCTCATTCTCAAATTAATAATAACCTCATGACTAATATATTTTTCTTTCAAATATTGCATTGGGCGTTCAGCTAAGCAAAAGGTATATATGCTGTAAACAATATTGATGTATTTAATCGGTTGGCTTATTTTGGCAACTTTTAGGGTTTCCCTCTAAAGCTGTTTTTTAGGTTAATTGGTTATAAAAAATAAAGGAAAGAAATATAAATGGATAACGAAAGAAGAGGCGGCTTCCGCGGAGGAGGCAGAGGCTTCGGTGCACCAAGAGAAATGCATAAAGCAACATGTGCAGACTGTGGTCAGGAAACTGAAGTACCCTTTGTACCCTCAGGCAATAGGCCTGTATACTGCAGGGAATGCTACCAGAATCACAAACCAAAAAGATATTAAACATATTTTTACACAGAATATTTTAATTAAAAATTTTTATTAGAGCGTTAATTATTATTGCTCTTTACTTTTTACTTATTGGAATACTTGGTTAAAAAAATAAGAATTAACTGGTTCTAACTTAATCCAGTTTTTCAATTCCAACCTTTTTGACAAACGGCTTATTGATCTTATCGGGCATCCATGCTGGCTTGTTCTTGGGTGCGTTCACCATCTCCTTCCAGCCCCGGAATATATGCACCTTTTTTGTTCCCCTCTCGCGAAGCCTGATCTCGACCGGGTTATTTTTTGCTCCCCCGACGCGGTTAGCCGCCTTAAGGGCAGCCTGCCGCGCCTGGCGTCCTGTGAAAACACTGCTCTCAGTTCCATCCTTGCTTCTTAAAACAAAATTCTTGGTTTCTGCCATGTTCGTTATCTCCTTGCAGCCTTTCGCTGCATCACTAAATACACATTATCCACTCATAAAACTAATTCCCATGAATAAACATGCGCAAATACATGCCCTCACTTTGAGGCGGTCTGCATCTTCGCTGCCATAAGCGTATGCTCCATAAGAATCGCTATCGTCATGGGACCTACACCCCCGGGTACAGGCGAGATTAATTTCACCCTGGGAAGAACATCATCAAAATCCACATCCCCGTAAACCTTTTCATCCTGCCACGTTATGCCTACATCGAACACGATAGCATCCTGCTTCACCATGTCGGCTTTAATCAAGCCGCGCACGCCTGTAGCAACAATGAGAATATCAGCTTCTCTTGTGTGGCTTTTCAGGTCTTTGGTAAACACATGGCATACCTTGACTGTGGCGTTGCGGTTGAGCAGCATTATCGCAACAGGCTTTCCAACCACATTGCTGTGCCCGACCACCACCACCTCCTTGCCCTGCGGGTCTATATTGAACTCAGAAAGCGCCAGCACAATACCCTTGGGCGTGCACGGCACAAAACCCTCGCACCCGATAAGCATCTTTCCCATGTTGATGGGATTGAAGCCGTCAACGTCCTTTTCTGGCGCAATGCGCATCATCACCTCCCGTTCATCGATGTGCTTTGGCAGTGGAAGCTGCACAAGTATCCCGTGTATCTCAGGTCGCCTGTTCAGGATTTCAATCAGCTTTATTATCTCATCCTGTTTTGTGCTCTCAGGGAACTTGTGGTCTTCCGACAGAATGCCCACGCGCTTGCATGCCCAGTGCTTGAGCTTGACGTACAGTTTTGAGGGAGGATGTTCCCCCACGAGTATGGTGGCAAGAGCAGGTTTAATGCCGCGCTCCTGAATGAATTTTCCAACCTCTTTCTTGACTTTTTCCTCTATACCCTGTGCTATTTTCCTGCCATCTATAATCCTGGGGTCTGTGACCTCTTCAAGCTGCATCAATAAGCCTCATCGTACGGGATCGGGAATTGCCTGCAAAGCTCAAGAATTGTTTTCTTTACCTCATTTACTGTTTCTGTATCATTCATGTTCCGAAGCGTCTCATCGATGGCATGTGCAATAACCATCATTTGCTTCTCTTTCATTCCCCGTGTTGTAGCAGCGGGCGTACCTATGCGGATCCCGCTTGTGATGAATGGACTTTTTGTCTCAAAAGGTATGGTGTTCTTATTCAATATTATTCCAGCCTCGCCAAGCTTCGCCTCAGCATCCTTGCCTGTGATACCAAGAGGCGTGAGGTCAACGAGCATCAGGTGGTTATCCGTACCGCCTGATACCATTTCAAACCCCAGAGAAGCAAGTTCGGATGCAATCTTCTTAGCATTTGCCACTATTTGCTTCTGGTAATCAATAAAATCCCTGTTCATCGCTTCTTTGAATGCTACAGCTTTTGCCGCTATGACATGCATAAGAGGACCGCCCTGTATGCCCGGGAAAACGGTCTTGTCAATCTCCTTGGCATATTCTGATTTGCACATTATCATACCTCCACGGGGACCCCGGAGCGTTTTGTGCGTGGTTGAGGTAACAAAATCAGCATACGGCACAGGGTCAGAGTGTATGCCCGCAACCACCAGTCCTGCAATATGGGCTATATCAGCCATTAAAAAAGCTCCTGCCTCGTCTGCAATTTCCCGAAACCGCTTAAAATCAAGTTCTCGCGGATATGCACTTGCCCCAGAGATAATAAGTTTCGGCTTATGCCTTTTAGCGAGCTCAGAAAGGGCGTCGTAGTCTATGGTTTTAGTCTCCCTTGAAACGCCGTAAGGCACGATATTGAACAATTTTCCCGAAAAATTCACTGGGCTGCCGTGGGAAAGATGCCCGCCGTGAGATAAATCCATGCTCATAATTGTGTCCCCGCACTTGAGCATCGCCAGATATACAGCCATGTTCGCCTGCGAGCCTGAGTGGGGCTGAACGTTGACATGTTCTGCCTTGAAAAGCTTTTTGGCTCTCTCGATAGCAAGTTTCTCAGCCTCGTCAACAAACTCACATCCCCCGTAATACCTCTTTCCAGGATAACCCTCAGCATATTTATTTGTCATCACCGAGCCCTGAGCCGCAAGCACTGCACGGCTTGCGTAGTTCTCCGAAGCTATCAGGTTTAATTTATTTCTCTGTCTTTCTGTCTCGTGTCTGATTATTTCGTAAATTTCAGGGTCGGTGGTTCTTAATGGCATAATGATTCCTTTTTTTTATGATTGTATGATTTTCACTTTACGTCCTTCTATACGCAGCCTGTTTTCGACAAACAATTTCACGGCTTCGGGATAAATCTTGTGCTCCTGTTCGAGTATCCTGTCCGCAAGCGTCTCTGGCGTATCGTTCTCCTTCACTTCCACGCATCTTTGCAGGATTATGGGTCCATTGTCCAGCGTATCGTCCACAAAATGAACCGTGCAACCAGCAACTTTCACGCCATGGTCAAAAGCCTGCTTCTGCGCATGAAGACCGGGAAAGGTAGGGAGGAGCGCTGGATGGATGTTGAGCATGCGGTTTTTATAGGCTTTGAGCAGTGCCCTTCCAACAACTCTCATGTAGCCGGCGAGCAGCACCAGCTCAGCATCATGTTTTCTTAAAACCCTCAGAACCTCTTTTTCGTATAATTCCCTTGACGGGAATTTTTCCGGATCAATAAAAACAGCTTCTATTCCATGCCTTCTTGCGCGCTCCAGCGCATATGCGTCGCCGATGTCGCTGATTACCACCGTGATTTTCGCTTTCAAATAGCCATTTCCAATACTGTCTATGATTGCCTGAAGGTTTGAACCTCTTCCCGAAGCAAGCACTGCTATATTCGCCACGGGAGGCTCTTACGCCTTCGGGAATATAATAGGTTTTGGTTTATCTGTGTTTGTAAAATTCAGTTAATACGTCGCAAGTGCTTTTGATTTGAGCTTTTGCCATCCCCACGGGGCAATCCGGTTGGTGCTTATCGCCACATTGTAAGCAGGCTTTTTCAAGAGCAACTAAATAATTAATTTTGGATGGAATATGTTCGGTCAAACATTTCACCTCGCTATATGGTATAACTTAAAAACGAATAAAGCTTTTGTTATGCATGATTTTGGAATTACCGTAATAAACTCGCAAGATTTAATATACCCTTGGTTATTAAGTTGAATATAACATGCCTCCTGAATTGAAAAACGACGAGTACATATTATCTGCCATAAACACTAAGAACGAAGTCATAGACGTTGTGGTGTGCAAGTGCGGGCATTGCAATGAAATCGTTCCTAAAGTCGGCGTATGCCCTGAATGTAATACGGTATATGAACATAAGAAAACCGTGGAGAACCCGGAAACAGGTTTTATCCATTTCATCTATGAATGTTCAGGCTGCCCTCCGGCGAAAAGGAAAGCCCAGAAAATAATCAAGATAAGCGATGGCAGTAATAACAAAAAGTCAAGGGACGAGATGATAAAGAGCTTCTTTTAAGCAATGAAAACAGGTTTATCAGAATGCGGAATCAAATGTAACTCTTCTGCAGTTTTCAAGAGTTTTTCGATGGCGATAATACCATCACCAATCTCCAGTGTATAATCGTTCACATAAAGCCGGATGTGCTGCTCTATTACATCGTCATCCAGCTCCTGTGCATTGCTCTTGATATACTCTCGTGTTAGCGCAGGATTTTGAAACGCATATTCAACACTCTTTTTAACGAGAGCATCTATTTTTTTTATCGTGTCCGCGCCCAATTCCCTCTTTGCAAGAATCCCGCCAAGAGGTATCGGCAAGCCAGTTTCCTCCTCCCACCACTCTCCCAGGTCAAGGAGCTCCACAAGATTATATTTTGGATACGTAAATCTGCCTTCGTGGATGATCAATCCAGCATCCACAGTTCCCAGGCTGACCGCGTTCATGATGCGCTCAAAAGGCATCTCAACTATCTTTTTTATCCCTGGTGCAAAGAGCTGCAGAAGGAGATAGGCTGTGGTCATCTTTCCAGGAATTGCTATCCTTGAACTGGCAAGCTCGGAAATCCTCATGGGGTTTTTAGCGACTACAAGAGGCCCGCATCCCCGCCCAAGCGCGCTGCCGCTATGAAGAAGGCAGTAATTCTCTCTCAAAAAACCAAAGGCATAAAAGGAGGCTTTGGTGACATCCAGTTCCCTGTTCAAAGCCAGTTTATTCAATCCCTCCACATCCCTCAATATTTCAGAGAATTCCACATCCATTCTGAGCTTTTTATGGGCTAAAGCATAGAAGATAAATGTGTCGTTGGGGCATGGTGAATAGCCCAGGGAAAGTTTTGTCATAAATTTTTAACGAGTTGGCTCACTACCTTATTTGCATGCGAGGCAGCAAGCGGTATGTTCCATTTTTTAATATCCCTGTCTTCAACTATATTGCTTATGCCTCGAATCTCAACCATCGGTACTCCATACAGCGTACAGATATGAGCCACGGCAGCACCTTCCATGTTCTCGCATACGCCGTTGAAGCGCTTCTTCAGGATTTCCCCGCTCTCACTGGTTCCAGAGACCTGGGAAACTGTTACAAAATTGCCTGAGGTTACTTTAAAACCCAGGTCGGATGATACTTTTAGTGCGAGCCCGGAAAGCTTCGGGTCGACCGGAAAGGTATTGAAATATTCCTTTTGATTTTTCAAAAGCGGGCTTATGACCTCCATTGGTTTCCACCCCTCCTTTGTTAATACCCCCTCCTCGGCGTAGTTCTCGCTCCCGGCAACAGCAACATCGCCTGGTTTAGCGCCTTTGGCGCTATACACGCCTGCGATACCAAACAGTATCATTAAATCTATATCATAATTCTCCAGCATCAGGGTTGCGGAGTGGGCGGCATTGACTTTGCCTACACCGCAGTGGGTAAAGGTAATGGATTTCCCGTGCAATTCTCCATCAGAAATAATTTTTAATTCATCATGCGGCATCGGCTTGATTTCGCGCCTCAGTTCCCTAGACTCAACGGGTGTAGGCACGATAAGGGCTATATTCATATATGGTCTAATAAATGCCCGATGAAATAAAGCTTTTATAAGCATGCAGGCATAACCTGATACAATGGCACGAAAGCTCAGTTCCAGGGACTTAATGCTTCTAAGAAAGCTTGCGCCAGAGCTTGTTGACCCGACGTGCGCGCACGCAGGATGGGAATTCAGGTCTGTGTTACCACCTGTGAGTCAGCATGTCAGCGCGTCGCCACAAGACTTTAGAGAAAGGCTCATGAAACTGTCAGATGATGAATTGAACTATATTGCCAACCTTATTTTCGAAGGGATGGAGAGCCTTCACTGCGTTAGAAAAGAGCATGTTGATGCCCTCATCGACGTGGTGGGCATGAGGCTCTCAACAGTAAAAGCCACTGAACTGCTTGAACTTTATAAGTTCGTGGGTGATTGAAATGCCGCACGTGATGGAACTCTTCGGGAAAACCCGCGTGGTTGTGAAAGACGGGAAAGTGATTGAAGTCGGGGAGCCGGTTGCAGACTGGTGCCCAGTGTTCGACAAAGTTGCCAATGTCTCAAAGCTCACGGCAGAAGAGGCAAAAAAGAATATGGAATACAGGATCCGCGAGCTTGGCATGTTCACCCCGGAAAGAAGGTTTGACTACGGGGTTTTTGTTAATTTTGGGGCAAGCGAGATTATGATGACCGCTCTTAGGCACGGTATGATTGATTCCACGGTCACGGTATGCGACGGCGCAGGCACGGTTATTACACGCAATCCTGAACTGGTGCAGGGCATGGGGGCTTTGATGTCGGGGCTTATTGAAACAGAGCCGATACAGGAAGTAATCGACGGCATAGAATCACGGGGAGGCATTGTTCTTGATAAGGAAAGCGCAAGGATTGACCAGGTTGCAGGTGCCAGAGCGGCATGCGAACTCGGGTATAAGAATATAGCAGTCAGCGTAACCGTGGTTGGGGAAGCCGGGGAACTTCGCGAGATAGAAAAAGAATATAATGTCAATTTAATCCTGATAGGGGCGCACCTCACAGGAATAGGGTGCAAGGAGGCTGAGTTTCTTGGAAAAATGGATATAATCACAGGATGCGCTTCAAGGATTGTGCGAGATGTAGTAAAACCAATCCTTCAGGCAGGCACATCAGTTCCCATGTTTGCCATAACGCAGAAAGGAAAAGAGCTTCTTTTAGAGCGGGCAAAGGAAGTTGATTCGCCCATTCTCATAAGCACGGCGCATTTGCCTGTGCTGCCCGAGCATAAGCAGCCCAGACCGCTTGGATAAAAATAAAGGAGGGACTTATTTGAAATTGCCAGAGACGCCTGACATAATACTCGCAGCAGGTTTGTTTGTCATATTCCTGATGGTGTTGCTGGGACCATTTTTGGTCAAGAAAATTGAACACAATCTCGAAGCTTTTCTTTTTTCCATGGGTATCTTCGCCGTTACACTCGATACTGTATTATTACGCGTATCATCAAACGACCCGGGTGAAATCCTACCAAACTGGAATTTTAGACTGGTCGAAAAAGCAATCGTTGATCCAATTGAAATCACCCTGGCTGTTTTATTAGCAGGGCTGCTTTTTCATTATGGTCGCGACAAACTTAAGGTCTTTACGGATTCGATACTCAATAAAGTCCCGTTAAAGGTATTTGTCTTTCTGGTAGTTATTGTATTGGGATTATTATCGAGCATCATAACTGCCATAATAGCCGCCCTGCTCCTCGTAGAAATTATCACCGCCTTAAAATTAAACCGCAAAGCCAAGATAAACCTTGTAATAATTGCCTGTTTTGCTATCGGTCTGGGCGCAGCGCTGACGCCGGTGGGTGAGCCTTTAGCCACGATTGTAATAAAAACCAAATTACAGGAGGATTTCTGGTATCTGTTCTATCGAATCGGGAAATACATAATTCCCGGCGTAATTGCTCTTGGAATTATCAGCATGTTTTTTGCTGGAAAAAAGCAAAAAGCAGAGGTTCTAGCGCCTGAGGATGAAAAAGAAACATTAAAAGATGTCGGGATTCGGGCATTCAAAGTATATATTTTCGTTATGGCTCTCGTCTTTCTGGGAATCGGCTTTATACCGATTACCGAGTGGTACATTAAATTCCTGGTGCCCCAGATGTTGTACTGGGTAAACACCGTCTCTGCCATACTGGATAATGCCACACTTGCTTCAGCTGAGATTACCAAAAGCATGTCGACATTACAACTTAACAGCGCACTTATGGGATTGCTGATTGCAGGCGGGATGTTAATTCCTGGAAACATTCCGAATATCATCGCAGCGAACAAGCTGCGTATAACCAGCAAGGAATGGGCGAAGCTGGGCGTCCCGCTCGGAGGAGGGATAATGGTTGCGTACTTTATCATTCTGTTTGCACTGAAAATTTAACTTTATTCAGGAGCCAAAATCACTAAATTGAAGTATTTTAAAAAAATATAGGAGGATATTATGTTTGAAAAGGTGTTATTTGCGACAGATCTTTCAGAGTATGCGCAGAAAACCCTTGAATGCATTGGTGAGATTCCTGGGGTAAAAGAAGTGGTGGTTTTGCATGTTGTTGATGCAACGCATCCTTCAAAGCATGGCTGGCTTCACGGACAGCATATCGAGGATGCCAGGATTCATTTAGAGGAGCATAAAGAACATCTTGAAAGTATCGGGTTAAAAGTCAAAACAAAGGTAGAGGTGATAACAGAAGGTGGTGTTTCACATTCCATTCTAGAAACTGTAGCTGAGGAAAAAGTTTCTTTAGTCGTTATGAATGCCCATGGGAAAAGCCTCATCAAGGGTCTACTTCTTGGAAGTGTCGCACTTGATATACTGCGCCATGCAAAGACAGATGTCCTTCTCATGCGTTATAAATTAGTAGAGAGCCTTGAGGGAGAAAAACTTCAAAAGTTCTGCGATAAGATTTTCTCAAAAGTGGTTTATCCCACTGATTTTTCTGAGCCTGCTGAGAAGGCACTATCATTATTAAGAAAATTGGATAGTATAGAAGAGATAGAACTGGTGCATGTGGTCACCAGAGGTGAAACTGAGGAGGAAATAGAAGCTAATGTTCAGGAAGCAAAGAAGAAGCTTGATGACCTCGATGATGAACTTAGCAGTGCGGGCTTTAAGGTAAAGGCGCATGTCCGTGTGGGGAGCCCGGCAGAGGAGATTTGCTCGGTAGCCGAGGATGAAGACGCATCGTTGATAGCGATGAGCTCTCATGGCAAAGGTTGGTTCAAAGAATTATTGTTGGGAGATACGGCTTTTGATGTGGTTAAGAATACAAAGAGACCTGTTCTTATTGTGAGGGCAAAAATAAAAAAAATCACTTTATAAAAACAAGCACGACAATTCGAAAGATTTATAACGTATAATAAGGTAGTCCGTTAAAACTAGCCAGATAGTTTTAATGGTGATTTTCAGTTATAGGAGGAAAAATAAATGGTCTTAGACATAACCATGGGCATGGCTGTATTGGCACTTATGGGAGCGCTTGCTGCTATTGCGGGTTGCATGGAGGATTTGGAAACTGATGTAGGTTCCCAGAGCAATGCAAACTCCCAGGTACAATTAGCTCCTCAAATGGGTTTTTTGCATCGAATATATAATAAGGCAATTTCAGGCGAGCCTGTAAGCTACGGTTTTTCAGGAGTGACCAGCGGCGTTGTAACAGTGGTACTTTTAAATGCTAAGTTTTATCCACTGACAACGATAATAATAGGCGCTTTTGTCGCAGCAATCATTTACGGCATTTTTTCAACAACCGCACATGCAGGCAGGATAGCGAGCCAGAGCAGGTTCAAGCAGCCCCTCTACATGGACATGCTGAGGTATACGACGCCGTCTATTATCTCGCATAATTTTATTGCTAATTTCTGCATTGTGGCGATAGCATATCTCCAGTTTACGCTGCTTGGATTCCCGTTCCCGATTCCGTTCCTGGCACTAATTTGGGGAATAACGGTAGGATGCATTGGTTCAGCAGTCGGTGATGTGCATTATGGTGGAGAGCGACAGTACCAGAACCGTGAGTTCGGCGTCGGGCTGAATACAGCGCTTTCGGGGCGCATCGTGAGGAAAGGAGAGTCAGGGCTCAGGAACAGTATAGATAATGTCTGGTTCTGCGCAAAATTCGGAGGACCTGCAACCGGTATTGGTTTTGGTCTCACCGTGTTTCTCACGCTCTGGCCTGTAATAATTTTTGGATATGTATGGAAAACGATAATTGCAGGCTTTATCATCGTGGTTGTGATGGTCATCCTGAACAGGCTGCTGGAAGTCCAGATGAAAAATCAATACGGCCCTTATAAAGAAGAGAAAATTGAGAAGGAGGCAAGAGCATAATGGTTTCATTAATCGACCCGGTAACACTTACAAACATTCTCCTGATAGCCATCAGCGGTACTCTCATCTGTATTGCTGTCCACTTCATTCCTGTGGGCGGTGCACCGGCTGCAATGGCTCAGGCTACAGGAATCGGTACAGGGACGGTGGAACTGGCAGCAGGTTCAGGTCTTGTGGGCCTGTTAACAGCAAGTCACCTGTATACCAATGAACCCGGTGCATCGGTTGCTCTGGTACTGGCTGCCGGAGCAATGGGTTCCATGATAATGATGGCAAGTGTGGGGATTGCATGCGGTATTATGTACGCATATGGCATAGGAGTGCCGTTTGCTTCAGCCCAGGTTAAACGCGACCCCATCACAGGCTCGCGTCAGGATATCTATATATCCAAAGGAACCCAGGGGCATGGAGTTCCGACAGTATGCTTTGTGAGCGGATTAATAGGCGCTGCACTCGGCGGAATAGGGGGTTCACTGATCTACTATGTACTTTATGGAATATACCACGGCGCTCTGGCTGCAATAATACCCGATCCCGAGACGGCTAAACTGAGCGCTGCCGCGGTGGCAGGTGTATTCACCATGGGCGTATTCTACGTGAATTCTGTTATCCCATCCTATGGCGTGGCAGGCACCATTGAAGGATTCCACGACCCCAAGTTCAGGCGCGTTCTTCCAAAGGATGCAGTCTCAAGCTTCATTGTGAGTCTGATAAGTGGAGTCGTGGCAGTACTGATTGTAGGAGGGATGGTAGCATGAGCGAGATTAAAGAAATCTCACCAAACAAACTGATGGCACTGGGAATAATCGGAGGACTGGTTGGAATATACCTGTCCCCTTACTTCCCCACAGCAGGAGCACTCGGGGCAATGTGCGCAGTAATATGGGGTGCTGATGCAGTAAGGCGCGTTGCCAAGTATGGTCTTGGGACTGGCGTGCCATCCATAGGGCAGTTAGCCCTTGGAATGGGCATCATTGCTGCCATGTTCAGTCTTGCAGTCGTTAAGTCTCGGATACTTGCGGGTCCTGTACTTGCCTTGATAGTAGCAGTGATAATCGGTCTCATAATAGGCTGGATTGCCCAGAACATAATAAAGATGAGAATTCCGATAATGATTCGCGGCATGACTGAAATCGCAGGAGCAGGCGTTTTAATCATCCTCGGTTATAGCGCTTCAGTAGCCGGAGATTACGTGTTTGCCGACTTTATTCCCAGGGTTTTCAGTAATGGTGTAATACTTGCGGTAATCTGGGTAGGAACACTGGCAATGGCGCATCCGTTCAACGCCTGTCTCGGACCTGATGAAAAACAGAAAAGACTGCTCTACCTTGCGGTATCCACAGGTGCGATCACCACAACACTGATGGGCATAGCTGCACTTATGACCCTCGGAACATCGGCAGTTATTACCATCGTGCTCGGAATAATCCTGTGGTTCATCTTTTACAAGAAATTCTGGGATGAAGTCTATAAAGATGCTGCGGTGGTTGCCGGAACAGGTTTATTACCAAAGACGGAGGCATAAACATGAGTCATATACGGGTGGCACCTGAGCTGCATCTTATTTTAAATCCAGCAACAGGTGTAATCGCAGAAGAGAGGGAAGACGAGGTTGAATATTCGCTCGACGGCGTGAGAACACAGCTTGATGAACTTGATAAAGTCGTCACGGACATGATGAACCAGCTTGAGCCCAATGCGCCGCTTTTGAGCATGTTCCCAGGAAGGGAGCGAGCAGCATATAACGCCGGGATTCTCACCAATGCATTCTACGGTGCAATAATAGGATTCATTATATCTTTCCTGTTACTTGTTCTTTTGAAGGTAGGAGGGATATAATGGCGAATAAAGTCAAACCTGCAGCAGGATGGCCTGTTGTTAGAGGAGAATATGAAGCAGGAAACCCGGAGAATCCCGTAGCTGTAACAACATGCGGCTCGCATGTCAAAGGCGCGGCGCAGCTTGCTGCCGGAGCTTCGATTACAGGACCGCATAAAACAGAGAATCTCGGGATAGAAAAAATCGTCGCAAATGTAATTTCCAATCCCAACATACGCTTCCTGCTTGTCACAGGTACGGAGGTCAAAGGGCATATCTCCGGCGAAGCGATAGTAATGCTCCACAAGAACGGCGTCAAGGATAACCGCATTGTTAAAGCATCAGGCGCTATACCCTATATTGAAAACCTGCCCGACGATTCTGTAAAGAGATTCCAGGCACAGGTTGAGGTAGTGGAGATGCTCGGCACTGAGGACGAGGGAACCATCGTTGCCAAGGTAAAAGAGCTTGCAGCGAGAGACCCCGGAGCATTTGCAGGCGAGCCCATGATCATCCAGGTCGGGAAGAAGGAGGAAGCCGAAGAGGTTGGCGGCATTAAACCCATGTCTGCCGAGATAGCCACAGTCCAGGCAAGGATAAAGGGAATCCAGCACCAGTCAATCGAAATCGGTAACCTGAATAAACTGATGTCCGGCATCTATGCAGGAAAAATAGAAGGCATAATGATAGGTCTGGTCGTGGGATTCATAATCCTTGGGATAATACTGACAATATTAATATAAAGAGGTGTTTGAGATGGCAGAAGAATACGAATATGGAAAGGGCGTACCGACGGTTGTATCTCCTTCAATGGGGCAAATAGAACCGCTTATAGACGATATCCGCTATCGTGGGCAGCTTATTGCGAGAAACCAGAAACTTGAGTCAGGCGTAGGTGCCACTGGTTTTATTGGATTCATAATCGGCTTTGCTGTGGTATTGCTGATGGTACTGATTCCGGTATTGAGGTGATGCAATGACAGACAAAATCCCAACGGTAATAGTAGACCCTGAGGACTACAAGGAGATACTGACGAAACTGAACGAGATAGAGGAAAAAATCGAGTTCACCAATTCAGAGATACACCAGAGATACGGAAAAAAACTCGGAAGAGATATTGGAATTCTGTATGGAATAGTCACCGCACTAATGGTAGTTATAGCGTATATATTGCTTTTACGCGTGCTACCAAGAATATTCAGTTAGAGCATGTTAAATGAGGTGCTAAGATGTTTAGATATGATAAGAAACAAGAAGTGTTTGAATTCGGCAAGATAAAAGTCGGCGGTCAGCCGGGAGAATATCCTACGGTACTTGTCAGTACGATGTTCTACCTGAAACATAAGATCGTTTCAGATGAGGACAAGGGTGTTTTCGATAAAGCGGCAGCAGAGAAACTGTGGAATACACAGCAGGTGATGGGAGATACTACAGGTCTTCCGTATTTCAACCAGCTTGTGGGCGAGACACCTGAGGCTATTAAGAACTACATCAACTGGTTCGTGGATATATGCGACGATATCCCTTTCCTTGTGGATTCATCAGACGGTGCTACAAGAGCAGCGGCAGCGCGATATGCCAGAGAGATAGGTGTTGAAAAGCGCGCCATACACAACTCTATCAATGCCAGCATAGGCGCAGAAGAGATAAAAGCGCTTAAGGAAAGCAAGCTCACTTCTGCCATCGTGCTCGCATTCAACGCCACAAATCCCAGCGTTGAAGGCAAACTTGAAATCCTTGAGAAAGGAGGCACAGGACAGACAAAAGGCATGCTCGATGTGGCAAAAGAAGTTGGAATTACACGACCGCTGGTGGATGTTGCGGCAACGCCTCTGGGGGCAGGCGCAGGAGCTACTATCAGATCAGTTCTTGCTATTAAAGGAAGGCTCGGGCTTCCTGTGGGCGGAGGCTTCCATAACATGGCATCAGCCTGGGACTGGATGAAGAAGTACAAGAAAACAGACCCTGATGCAAAGACAGAGTCCTGGCCGCCTGTGGACATTGGCACGAACCTCGTGGCGCAGATCATGGGTGCAAATTTCCTTCTCTACGGACCGATTGAGAACGTAAAGAAGGTGTTTCCAGCCGTGGCAATGGTGGATATCATGCTGGCTGAGACAGCAAAAGACCTTGGCTTGAGCGTGCTGGCTGAGGTGCATCCAATAAAGAAATTGGTGTAGAGATACACCGATTTTCTTTCTTCTTTTTCCATATAGTTTATAGACTATATTGTAGATTTATACAAGTAAATGCTTGATATATTCTCGATTCTCCTGACAGTGGCGGGTCTTATTCTTTTTGAGACCATAAGCAGCATCGATAACGCGGTGATTAATGCTGAAGTGCTTTCCACGATGTCTCTCAGGGCAAGGCGCTGGTTTTTATCCTATGGGTTGCTTTTTGCGGTTTTTGTTATCAGGGGAATGCTGCCCTGGCTAATCGTCTGGGCAACAAATCCATCCCTTGGAGCAGTTGGCGCTCTGACAGCAACGTTCAGCGAAGACCCGAAGATAAAGGAGATAATTGAGGCCTCTTCACCTTTTCTGCTTGTTGGAGGAGGGATTTTTCTTATTTTCCTTTTTTTCCACTGGCTGTTTATCGAGGCTAAAAACTACGGCCTCAGAGGCGAGAGATTTTTCCACCAGCATGGGACATGGTTCTTCGCCATAGTTTCTATTATTCTTGCGGTCGTTGTGTGGTTTTCGCTAAAGCAGCAACCGTTTATGGCGTTCGGGGCTGTACTTGGTTCAACAGCCTTTTTCATAACCCATGGGTTTAAACAGAACGCAGAGGTGCATGAAAAAGAGCTCATGGGCGGTGAAACCATGAGCGACTGGAGTAAAATCCTCTACCTCGAGGTGATAGATGCGACGTTCTCTATCGACGGCGTGGTCGGAGCTTTTGCATTTACGCTTTCGGTTCCGCTGATTCTCGTCGGCAACGGGATGGGTGCCTATGTGGTCAGGCAGCTTACTGTAAGCAATATTGAGAATGTGAAGAGATACATTTACCTTAAAAACGGGGCAATGTATTCCATATTTTTCCTAGGGATGATAATGGTGCTTGATAGTTTCGGATATATATTTCCGCAGTGGGTGTCGCCTGTAATAACAATCGGCGTGATAGGGTATTTCTTCTATAAATCTCGTAAATGCTTGTGATTTATTTTTTCATGATGGTTCTCTGAAGGAATCCGAGCATTTATAATTTTTATCTTACGGTTTTATGAGATTACTTCCTAAATATAAGAGCTTTTTATAATTATCAGATTTATGATAATGTCTGAAATGTTCAATCGAAGGTCGCAGGTAGAAATAGAGCCGTTTACCATAAATTCAATACAGATAAAGGTAAAATGAATAAATAAATGGTTAGATAGGCATATATCTTTGTAGATGTCATAGTCATAGATGTCATGATAACATTTATCCTACCATAACGCCTATTATGGTATGCTGGCTTAAGCTGGCAGGAAAGGACATGGCAAAACCTGTAGAGTTAGGATTGGTTTTAGAAGGTGACGATGCTAAGCGGTTCTGGGAAGATAGAAAGAACCCAAAAGTCACCAAAGAACAGATAGAGATGTTCAAAGAAGCCAAGCGAATCCATAAAACCAATTTTAAACGTTAATGGGAATTGAACAAATCCCGCGTGATGAGCTTCAAATATTGGTTTTAAGCAAAAAACATGAACTTACTTCTTTTGAATCTACGAATGACGATTTAAACGATTTCTTTAAAAACGATTCTTTAAAAGACCAAGAAGACCTGATAAGTAGAACATATCTATGCTGCTGGAAAAAGAGCATCGTAGGATATTTTTCAATTGTTGCGGATACCATTGAGGTTCAAACAATAGATGAACATGATGGAATTGAGGGTTATCCTTATAGGAAATATCCAAGTATTAAAATCGCAAGGCTTGCGGTTGATAGAAAATTTGTAAGAAAAGGCATTGGGAGATTCTTGGTACTTGCATCAATAGGATTAGCTTTATCTGTGTCTGAAATAATTGGATGTCGGTATCTTACAGTTGATTCAAAGCATGAATCAATAAGTTTTTATGAAAAACTTGGTTTTAAAATTGTAGAAAGATATAGGCAAAGCGAATTTCCCAAGATGTACCTTGATATGTATCCGATAGTTGTAATGATGCAGCCAAAAGAATCTCTTAAAGAATTTGAGAATAAACAAGTGAGGCGATAATAGAAGCCCCCCATGCAGCTTCTATAAATCCAGACAGTGTTTATAAATCCTAATAAGAATATAAGATTGGAACGATGAAAGCCATCCTGTTCGACCCGTTCTCAGGCGCTTCTGGCGATATGATTATCGGCGCTCTCCTCGATATTGGAGCAGACGCTGGCAAAGTCAAAGAAGCCATGGAACTTGCTTCCCATGTCGAGGTTGAGTTTTCAAAAACCACAAAAAAAGGCATTTCAGGTTATTCAGCCAGCGTATCAACGAAAAAAGAAGGAAGCCTGACTTTTTCGAAAATCATCGAGCGCGTGGAAAACCTTGACCTTCCTTCTGATATAAAATCGGATGCGGTTTCAGTCTTCAACATCCTTGGAAAAGCAGAAGCAAAGATCCACAACGTAACACTTGAAAAACTGCATTTCCATGAACTCGGGCAGGAGGATGCGATTGCAGACATCGTTGGCGCATGTGCCGCCTTTCACGACCTGGGTTTAAAAAATTGCAGAATTTACTGCACTTCGATATCCGTGGGCAAGGGACTTGTTGAGTTCTCCCATGGCAAATTTCCTGTACCTGCACCTGCAGCGCTTGAGATTCTGGCGGAATATTCCCTGCCATGGCAGTTGGGACCTGTCGAGGGGGAATTGCTCACGCCCACCGGAGCTGCTCTCCTTGCCCATTTCGTCAACGAAAAAGGCGAATGCCCTCAGATGAAGACTGAGCGAATAGGCTATGGTGCAGGAAGCAGAGACCTGCCTCTTCCAAATGTACTGCGGATAATCGCAGGCGAGATCGATGAAGCACTTATCCAGGACAGGATCGAGATGCTTGAGACCAACGTGGATGACGTCACAGGTCAGGTACTTGGAAATCTGATAGAGGAATTGCTTAAGGCGGGCGCGCTGGATGTTGCCATATTACCGGCTACCATGAAAAAAGGGAGAAGCGGCAGTATTGTTCAGGTCATCGCAAAACCAGAGGATTCGGACAGGCTTGCGCGAAAAATAATCGAAGAAACAGGCTCTCTCGGTGTCAGGATAATCCCCATAAAACACAGACTGATTGCACACCGAGAGATGGGAAAAGTGAACATTACAATAAAAAACAGGGTTTTTTCAGTCGCCGTCAAGATTGCAAGAGATTTACGGGGCGTTCTACTGAACATCTCGGCTGAGTTTGAGGACTGCAAGGATATAGCCCATGAGTCCGGTATTCCAATAAGGGAAGTTATTCGACTTGCTGAGGAGGAGGCGCGGAGAACATTGAAGACAGAAAGATCGGTGTCAGGACGGGAGAAAAGGAAGAGCGCCTCCGTTAATTCGAATTAGTATAAATTGTTTGCTTATAAAAATTCAAAAAAATTATGGCAAAATAATCCCCTATACTAAGTCGGATAAAAATGTAATCAAAGCTTATTTTTAAATACAGGAAAACCCTAATTAGATAATGGGAATTGGAGGTAAAACCTATGGCAAGATATATAATAATCTCAAACCTGACAGATGAAGGTGCCAGGACACTCAAGAAGAACCCCGGCAGAGTGAAAGAAGTTAATGCCGAGCTCAAAGACATGGGGGTAAATGTGCTGGATCAGTACGCTGTCCTGGGAAATTTTGACTTTTTGACCATCGTAGAAGCGGATGATGAAGCCACGGTCAGCAAAGCAATTGTTGAAATTTTATCCCGCGGCAGCATCAAAACAGCGACATACAAAGCGTTACCCATCGACGAGTTCATCGAATCACTTAGATGAGCTGACATACAGGGAAAAGTTATGTAGAGGTCGTATTCCGTTCATCTCACATTGTCTTTCGGTGAGCAGGGAAGCATATCTGAACCTGTGGAGGGCGAGCTATGATTATATAATTCTTATACGGGCGCGGAGGGATTCGAACCCCCGGTGTACAGCTTAGGAGGCTGCCGCCTTATCCTGACTAGGCCACGCGCCCTCGGGAGTTAGCTTAATATAAGTGTGTCGTCTTTAATTTATCGTTACGAAAGAAAGAATTAAGTATATCTGTGCTTATTCAAAGCCCATCCCGCCTTAACTCAGTGGTCAGAGTGCGCGGCTGTAGTTTGGTTCATGTGCAAACCTTTAAGAAAGGTTTATCAAATGCGGGGTATGCTTCGCATACCCCAACGCGGTAAACCGAAGTTTCGGTTTATGCACACATTAACGCGCAGGCACCGCGAAGTCCCCGGTTCGAGTCTGGGAGGCGGGATATTTTTCCATCTTCTTCAATAAGTGAGTTATTTAAAGCACAAACGCAAATAAGCACCTCATGCTGCGTGTAACTTTTCTCGGCACAGGCGGTACCCTTCCAACGCCAAACCGCAACCCTTCTGCAATATTAATCAACAGGGAAGGAGAAACGATGCTGTTTGACTGCGGCGAGGGTACGCAGCAGCAGATGATGCGGGCAAAAACCGGCATGAAGGTCAATTCTATATTTATCACTCATTTCCATGCAGACCATTTCCTCGGAATCCCAGGACTCGTACAGACGATGTCTTTTAATGGAAGAACCGAACCGCTGGATATGTACGGTCCAAAATGGACAAAGCAGATGGTAAAACTCTTAATCGACCTGGGCTATTACAATCTCGGATTTGCCATAAATGCACATGAGATGGAAGACGGCGACATCATTGATAAAGGGGATTATTCCATAAAGTCTGTCGCTACTGATCATGGTATCCCAAGTCTTGGTTATGTTCTTGAGGAGAAAAGACGTGCAGGCAGGTTTAACAGGAGGAAAGCAATCGAACTTGGAGTGCCTGAAGGACCTCTTTTCTCAAAACTCCAGAAAGGTGAGCCGGTTATAATAGGCGGCAGGAAGATATTGCCTTCCCAGATTGTCGGGAAGCCTCGCCCCGGTCGGAAGCTCGTTTACAGCGGCGATACCAGACCGTGTGAATCCATAGAAAAAGCAAGCCATAAAGCCGATTTACTCATCCATGACGGCACGCTTGCTGAGGAGCTTAAAGATTGGGCTATTGAAACAAAACACTCAACCTCTAGGGAAGCTTCTCTTCTTGCAAAAAAGGCGAAGGTAAAACAGCTGGTATTAACTCATATCAGTTCAAGGTATTCGGAAAGCACAGAGCCTTTGCTGCAGGATGCAAAAGAGGTTTTTGAAAACGTCAAGATTGCAGAAGAATTGATGGAGATAGAGATACCGCTCTCTGATAAATAAAAACTCGTAAGTGGCAATGAGAAGAGTTAATATCTGAATTTTAAACTGCCATCCTCAGTCAATATCTCCAATATTGCAATTCCTGCCAGAGACTCTTTCTGCTCCTTTTGTCCTTCAATCTTAGCCTTTATTTCTGTTTCATCTTTCTTGGCACTGTACTTCGATTCAGCCTCAAAAAGATTCTTAGCACTAAACTTCTGCTCCAATTCCCTGAGTGAATTTTTTTCTTCAGAGTACTTTACATGCATCTCGTATTTTGTAGTAGTTATAGCAGCTGCGCCGTTGTATTGAATACTGATAAGTTCGACTCTGGCTTCGTTTCCTTTTTTCTTGTGCTTCAAGACAACCACAAGCGCGTTGTCTGCAATATCTTTGAGGGTGTACTGCCTTAGCTCCCAGCCCGCCTCATTGTCCTCGTTTGGTACTTCCTTACCATCCTTCGAGGGCATTGCCACATAGTTTGCCCCGATTCCAGTCTCGTTATCATATACCTTAATGTCCTTTGAGTCCGTATCGAACCTGATGGCTACTTCAGGGGGTGTCTTGTCGATGATAAATCTCAAAATCTTCGTGACACTGTTCCCTGCAATATCGTTCGCATAGGCAACTAACGTATAGCTTCCTTCTGCAAAAACAATAGTCCCATTTATATATGGAGCACTATTCAGAGTAATTGATTTATTATTAAGGGTCGTATCCGTAATGGCTATGCGGGGGGTTACATTGCTATTATAGAAGCCACCATCAATCACATCGGTGATGCTGATGTCCGGCGGTGTCTTGTCGATATTAATTACTTGAGTATTGGTTGACTCAACATTGTCAGCGTTATCCACCGAGCGGTAATAAATTGCCGTTGTTCCTTCGCTGCTTATGTTGAACGGGGTAGTATATTTAATCCAAGTTGTGTTATCAAAGCTGTATTCAGTCTTATCAACGCCTGAGCCTCCTTCACTATCTGCTGCTGTAAGAATCGCACGGACATCCGAAATGTACCAACCGTTATTGCCCCGGATTCCAGATAATAAAGCTATTGTTGCTGGAGGCGTCATATCCAACGGCGCTGTTCTTGCAGTGTGAATAGCCCATGTCCAATTTATATTACCTGAAGCATCCAATGTGTGCGTGCCGAGTTCATATAGCGTATCCGGAGATAATCCAGTTGCTTCGTAATAATTCATTGGCGAGGAAATATTTAACTGGAAAACACTATCCAGATATATCGCAACCCCAGCAAAATCTGTATCTTCAGGATTCGTCCAGCTCCAGTTAATATAGGTCTGTGCAAAGGTGGTATTATGCAAATTAGTTACGCTGGCAGGAGGCCTTGTATCGGGCATACGGATCAATCCAACGTGAAGATCGGCCACTGGTAGTGGTACGCTCACCACGATGCTATCTGCTGGATAATATCCAAGTGCTTCAACATGCACACGATAAGACCCTGCTAAGACATCCCATTGATACTGCCCATCTGCACCTGTGATTAGAGGGTTTATATCAGGCTGAATTATTGGGGGAGTTTGACCTGTAGACACATTCTCCCATCCTCCTTCGCCATCCGGGCGCTGCAGCCAGACACTTGCTTCGCTAATTCTATTGCCCGAGTTTGCATCATAGATGTATCCTGAAGGGTCGATGTAAATATTGAAGGAAATAGATGGTACAGTGCAACCTGTGACGATATAGGTGACGACAGCTGCTCCTTTTCTTTCGAATGATGTGGTGTATGTCCAATTGTTAGGCGAACTTTCCACCAAAGTACCTGTTATATCAGGGCCACCATCACTGATGTGAATATTTATCCCTACATCTGTTGCACATGAACTATAGTATGCGAAGGTGGTTGGAGTGTGCCAAACAACTGAAGGCGTGAGACCTCCGTTGTTTGGTTCGACACTCACATTTGGAGGAAGAGTCGAACCTGTGACTTTTGTCAGTGCATACGCTTCATTATCATCGTATCTAACTTCAAGATTCGAAGTGTTTATTCTTGCATTGTTCCGGATAACGCTTCCAATTACCATGCTCTGGGGGATTCTGACTGTTACAGTCCTGTAGCCGTTACCACTTGGCGCTACACCTCCTATATTCCACGTTACTTTCCTTGTTAGGGATTCATAGCTCCCACTATCTGACGCTGATATAAATCCAACTTCAGCAGGTAAGGTATCTTCAAGTACAACATTCTGAGCTATCGTATCTGCGAAATTATGGTAGAACAGCGTATATGACATAGTGCTTTCATTATCTTTACTCACTGGCGCCTGCTTGGAGAGGTATAAATTGGTGCCTGCATATTGCGGAAATTTAAAGAGAATAGCCAAGCCAGGAGTAATTACCGGCTCATTGAATGAATACTGCAAACCAATATCTCCTGAAGGACCTTCTATGCCGACTGTTGCTGATCCGCCGTTATTATAAGGCGGATTATCTCCGCTTACTGCATAATACACATTTCCAAAGTCAACATCCTTATACTGGAATTTTATATTATTGGAACCCTCGTAAAGTATTGCCTCGAAAGTGACACCGGAATCAGAACTACCATAATGCTTATTGTCATACCATTCCACCACGAACATTCTGTTTGAGGCTGTACCAATTGTTTGATAGTATATCGTTCCTGCTCCTCGATCATCATAGGTTATAATATCATCCCAGAATGGTGCAATAAATCCATGTACCGAGGGTGATTGTGTGATCGGCTCATTTACATATTGCCATGTTGTACCGCTTGAGAACAGCAGACCATTGTTAGCAATAGCTAATTGACTGTAATCTGTTCCGTAGTAATTGAAAAAGAATCCAATGTTGATATTATCTACCACCTCATCATCACTGTCGCTTAAAACCTCGGCTCCAGTTCCTGAAATCTCAATCCATTCATAGCCAGGGCCGCCTATGCTATTGCTGTCTTTGAACGTGTAGCCGAAAGAATCTGGACCGCCTGTACGACCTTTTGGTTTTATCCAGATAGGATTAGTATAAGCACTTAGGTCGCTTCCGTCAGTAGCTGCGTATTCTGCTCGATAATACGACTTCTTATCTGGTTTATCTGAAAAAATGGTTTCTCCAGCATCCAGATTGTCATATATCTTCGGCCAGCCTGCTTCATTATCTTCTATGTTTTCGCCTATCACGCCCTTGTGGACGGTGAGCCTGCCGCTGCTCTGGGGATTCAGAATAACCGAAAATTCAACAGCATCGCCTGTATTCACCGTAACGGTGTCGCCCATCATTATATTAGGGTCGGTGCGGCTCTTGAGGGAAAGGAAAGGAGCGTTGGAGATAAAGACATGACCTTTATTTAAGGCATCTATCAGGTTCGCCTTGTTGAAAGAACCTGAAACATAGACTCCGTTGACAACCTCATCAGAAGCCCCTCCATGTTCATCTGTTCCTGAGAATGCATAGGTCTTAAGCCCTCGAAGCAATCTGCTCACCCAGAAATTTATCGAGACTTCATCTGGTGATTCGCCGTTCCATATCTCAACTCCGGTTTCTCCACTTGTACTTAGATTGGCTTCCCAATCCCAAGCATCGACCTGCCAGTATCCGAAATCGCCACCAAAAGGATGGTTTATTATTGGAAACCCGCCCAAACTTTTTACTTCGTCTATGCCCTGCTGGGCGCTGATTTGTCCGTTGCACATGCCTCCTGGAATAAATGTGGAGATAGCATGCGCGCCAAGATGGGCGACGTTATCGTTATTTGGGTAATTGCAGAAAGGCTCGCCATCAGAACCGTCATCCGGCATGTCCTGTACACTTAACTCTTCGCTTGGAATTATTATGAAATCTGGAGTGGAATTTCCCTGACTCCAATCTCTCACATTGTTAAACTTGTCAGGGTCAAGGCAATAACTGTGATCAGTAAGAGAAAACCAATTAAGACCTAAAGCTTGTGCCTGATCTCGGAGATCGGGAATTGTTGAACCCCACCACGATTGTAATTCATATGAACATGCATCATCAGGTGTGAGCATATCTCCATCGTAGCCACCTATCAAAGAACTATATCCACTATGGACATGCAAATCCCCATAATAATAACTACTACTTGCTATGGGTATTGATGATATCGAGATTCTTGTATCGGCTTTAATCTGCGGTTCGATAATCTCAGGCAGAATTTTTAGCACGATATCTTTACTTATAGCTTTACTTTTATTGTTGTAAATATAAAAAAGTTCAAGATGAATTATTTTTTCCCTATCAGGCGCGAATCCGTCATTAAAAATTTTACTGGGATCTACGATTATTTTTTCTCTGTAAACCCCTTCAGAAATCCTTGCACTGAGTGCTGAAATATCTGATGGAGTTAAATTTTGCTGCCGTGTAGAACTAATATTACGCAATTTCTGGTAATCGCTTCCGATTCCTGTAAGAGTTTTATTTAAAGTGATTATTGATATGTTTTTATTTCCCCAATCCACTGTGATTTCTTTCAAAAAAATTGTTTCATTAGAACTCCCAAGAAAAGCAATTTCAATATTCCCTGGATATGGAACTGGATCGCGTATGTGGTCAATAATATCCAATGTTAATTCTACATTGTCGTCCGATTCTGCAAAACTAGTTGGAGCAAGGATTAAACATAACAAAAATGCAACAGTACAATTAAATGATTTCATTTGTCGTTCCACCATAGAATCAATTTGAAGATTATAGCCAAAATACAACATGGAGCTAAGAAAAAAATGAACATAGGTAAAATAGCGTAATAACCCATATCCAATCCTTTAAAAACCAAAGTGAAGAGATACCCTGGAAAATAAACAGTAAGAATTATATTTTTGAGTGTTGCACTGGATATTGTTACATGAAGAACGTTAAGAAATTTTCCAATAATACCAAAACCACCAAATGCTAGTACGAAAAAACTAACAAACCACACTATCCCTACTGCCCACCACCATTTTATGTACCACCTCAATGCGTTATTAAAGCTCAGTTTTAACATCTCCGTATATTCGCGCCAGAAGCTGGCTACATCCGCCTATGCCAGTGCATTATTCCAAGGCAAGTCCACTGGCTCTTATACCAACGTTTTTACACTATCCACCGCTGATGGCTCCCAATGATACGTTTTTTATAAGCTCACCAAACTTGGGTGAGTATATCCCAAAAAGTATAAAAAGCTTTTGAAATTAGTTTAATATAAATCAGTCATTATTTATAGTTAACATATTTATTATATTTCTTAAATTTCTCAGAATGCGTATCTCAGCTTCCCCAAGTAAATAAACATTAAATACCCGCAAATACATACTCATTGAGCGATAGCATTGAACTCCGCAACTTTTAAACTGGACATAGAAAGAATCGGACACGTTCTTGATATGGATGAGTTTAAAATAAATGAGGCGAAAGAGCGCGGCAAGAGCACGCTGATCTCCAACAAGTTCTTCAATAAAGGGGTGTACAGGGTACGAAATGCAACCAATGGCAGGCTTGAGAACATAGCTGTAAACATTGATAAAATCGCGGCTGTCACCTACGCTGGTCTTGTCAAGGAACTGGGGGAGGATTGCGTGGATAAAAACCTGTGGAAGGATGTACCAGAAGGTGAAGCGATATTTTTCTATTCACTCAAGCTTGAGAAAGACTTTGTGATTTAATTCTTCAGAATGGCTTAAATATAAGGAAATTCGTCTGTGAGTTACACTTTATGACTGCAAAACGACTGCAAAACATCACAGAGTCGGCGACGCTTCGAATATCAAATCTTGCAAGTGAATTGAAAAGCCAGGGCAAAGACATAATAAGCTTCAGCCTCGGGGAACCTGATTTTACCACGCCACAGCATATCATCGATGCAGCGAAGGCGTCCCTTGACCGGGGGGATACTCATTACACCCCTTCACCAGGAATCCCTGAACTGCGAAAGGCTATCGCAGACAAGCTCAAAAAAGAGAATAACATCGCTGCACAGGCAGGCAATATAATAGTAACCCCGGGAGCAAAGCAGGCTATCTTTGAAGTTGTGCTCTCTGTGCTCGAGGATGGCGATGAAGCAATCCTGTTCGACCCTGCCTGGGTTTCATACGAGCCGTGTATAAAACTCGCAGGCGCAAAACCGGTTTGGGTGCCTACAAATCGGGATAATGGTTTTACACCCGCAGGGTTAGCAGGGCACATAACAAAAAAGACAAAACTCATAGTTATAAACAGCCCGTGCAATCCCACAGGCAGCGTGTACGGCAGAGACACGCTGAAAGAGATTGCTGACCTTGCGGTTGATAAGAATATCACGGTGTTATCAGATGAGATTTATGAAAAAATCATCTACGGCAGAGAACACATAAGTATAGGCTCACTTGATGGGATGGAGGAGCTGACGATCACGGTCAACGGGTTCTCAAAGGCATATGCCATGACGGGATGGAGACTCGGGTATGTGAGCGCGCCAAAGACAATCTACGAGCCGATGCTCAAGCTGCACTCGCACTCTGTGAGCCAGGCGACTTCGTTCGTGCAGTATGCCGGCATGGCTGCGCTTCAGGGCGACCAGAGCTGTGTTGCAGACATGGTAGCGGAATTCAGGGCAAGAAGGAACGTGCTCATCAAAGGATTGAATGAACTCGGTATAAAATGTGCCATGCCGGATGGGGCTTTCTATGCCTTTGCTGATGTGAGCGCGTATGGAAGCGGTGAAAAGGTGGCTGAACTTTTTCTCAATAAAGCATTCGTTGCTACCACGCCAGGGGCAGCATTCGGTGAAGCTGGAAATGATTTTATAAGGATATCGTATGCAACCTCACAGGAGCGCATAAGGGAAGCTCTCCGGCGAATGGAAGCGGTTTTATAATTAAATACTGTTCCATTTGCATTACTACTTTAGTATTTTGATTTATATGCAAGCGGAAGATAGTCGATATTGTTGCTAAAAAGCGTATAAGGCGAATCGCATATCCCATCTCCATTTCTATCTGTGCAGGTCTGGCTGAAGCCTGTGCCGTTCGGATTACCCCAGAAGTTTCCGCCAATATGATGGCCTCCGACGATGTTTGTACCTGCTTTCTTTGTAGTATTCCATGAATTCGGAATACTTAATATACGGGAGTTGTTGATGTTGTTGAAGTAATTGTTGTAGATGATGTTATAATTGCCAGTGAACCCAAAAGAGAACAGGAAAACGCCATAGTTGCGGTTATTAGAGGCATTGTTGCTAATAAGCATATTATAGCTGGAGGATGACAGGTCAATCCCATAATCGTTTGAAATTGCAGTACTGCTGGTTAAGGTATTGTAGTTGGATTGATAAAGCATGATTCCAATGTTGTTCAGGCTTGCAGTGTTGTTGTTTAAGATGCTATAACTGGATTGAGAGAGAAGGATTCCATAGACATTCGAGCTTGCGGTATTATTGATTATGCTTCCGGTTTGTATGTTTACATAATAGATACCATAATACCAATCTGTCACTTTCAGATTTTTTACCGTCACATTTGTAAGCGACTTTGATGAGTTGTAAACATACACGCCTTTGGTGCCTGATGTAGCTGTGCCATCTATCGTGTATCCTGCGCCGTCGAAGATTACGTTACTTGAGATGATGTTAATGCAATAAATCGCAGTGCTGTTAATTATGCTACGGGTGAGCACATATTCACCTGGCGAATAAATAACTCCGCATGAGCTGACAGGAGTTGCTGCACTTACGTCACCTGCCAATAAAAAGATTCCCAGCATCGTTATTCCAATCGTGATTATGCGGACATGCCCTTCATGGTTAGTTATCATTTTTTACCACTTCTCCTCCACTTATGATGAACTCTCGATAACCCTGAGAAAGCCCACCACCATTTTACAACAGTCCAAAACTATAAAAAACTTGCGAGACGAAATGGATTATCGCTTAAATTGTTTTGTTGTCATGCAGCCTGTTCCTCATGAGTATTCTCTTAATAATCGCCCCGCTGCTGCAGAGTTCGCACTCCTCGAACGTCTTTATTCTTACAACCTTTGCATTTATGCCGTGTGTTTTTAACCGGGCTTCCAGCTCTTTTTCATTGAAAAACTGGTTTTTACCAAGGGCGATGATATCAGGTTTTATCTCCCGAAGAGGCTCGAACATATCTGTTTCACTTCCCAGCACTGCCCTGTCCACGATACGGAGCGCTGCAACCATCGCAAGCCTCTGCCCTTCGGGCACAATGGGCTTTGGCTTGTGCTTCACCATCGAGTCGCGAGCCACGATTACATAGAGTTCATCGCCCAGAGCCTTTGCTTCTGAAAGATACCTGAGGTGGCCTGGATGGAGGATATCAAACGTACCTGTTGCAAGCACTCTGACCATAGGCAACATGATTATTTTTAATTGCTAAAAATGTTTGTAATTAGACGTGGATGGTGCAGTCAATCTCCAGATACATCACGCATGCTTTTTTCTTGCCCCACTTCTCGGAAAAATCCACATCGATGGTAACACTGGGCAAATTCTTGACAGCATTCACAAGATACTTATTCATCTCAAGATTGCATGAGGGAAGGCATATTATATGCTCGCTCACCTGCTTGCATTCCAGCAATAGCTCGTAGAAGGGGTCTATCACCTGCCACGCATAATCTATTTCTTTACCCATGAATTCGCAGAAATCATCGTACTGGCTTTTCTGGAAAGCCTCGCTGAAAGCGTCTTTTTCAAGAAGCGCTGTGAAGCACTGGATATACGCGTCCTGAAAGGATTTTGGCTTGAATGGAAGGTTGAAGGCATCGCAGCATACCACCACAAGCCCCTGTTTCTTTGCCTGTTTGCATAAATTCATGTTGATGTCAATGCCCACGAACATCTCCCACTCCTTACCTCTGGTCTCGTACAGCTTTGAGTGCCCACCGCAACTGATTTCCAGGATTGAGTTTGGTTTTATCATATCAGAGTTCGTACCAGTTCGTATGAGTTCGTTGTTTGCTTACTTAATCACGGCTGGGTTTATTAATTTTTATATATCTTCCAGAATAGCAGAACAATTTCAAAAACCTTATAAATAAACCAAGCAAATCTCATCCTGTGATCAATATGGTCGTTAAAGTCGGATTTATAAAACTTGGAAATCTCGGCACCTCACAGGTAATAGATTTATTGCTTGACGAGATTGCGGCGAGAGAGGGAATTGCGGTCAGGGTATTCGGAACAGGGGCAAAGATGGGAAAGGACGAGGCTTCGGATACGAAATACTTTTTGGACTGGAAGCCCGATTTTGCGGTCATGATAAGCCCCAATTCAAGCGCCCCGGGCCCAACGGCAGCGCGCGATATCTATAAAGACACTCCCACAATAGTTGTCTCGGACGGTCCAACCAAGAAAGAGGACAGGGAGAAACTGGAACAGGCAGGCTTTGGCTATATAATTTTGCCAGTTGACCCCTTAATCGGGGCAAAAAGAGAATTCCTTGACTGTGTTGAGATGGCGTCTTTCAATAGCGATGCATTAAAGGTATTGTCCGTATGCGGTGCCATCAGGCTTGTCCAGACAGAGATAGATAAGGTAATAGACCAGGTGGCTGCAGGCACAAAGCCATTGTCTTTGCCAAAAGTTCTTGCAAAACCTGAGAAATGCGTGGAAATCGCGGGTTTCGGAAATCCATATGCGAAAGCCAAGGCGTTGGCAGCATTACACATAGCCACCAAGGTTGCGGAAATTGATTTCCCGGCATGCTTTGTATTGAAAGAGGTTGACCAGATTGCGACCACAGCAGCCGCGGGACATGAGGCAATGCGCGCTGCGGCAAAGCTTGCGGACGAGGCACGTGAGATGGAAAAGGCAAATGATTCGGTACTTCGGAAACCGCACGCAAAGGACGGAAGACTGTTAACCAAGACAAAACTGCTTGAAAAACCGCAGTAATATAAATACAGCAGGAAGTGACTTCACTTCCTGATCCTATTTTCTGGAATTAAAAAAATATACGGCAGCATAAGTTATCCATGCAATTTATGCCGGCAACATTATCCCCTGGGACTTATACCTTAATTTGCTCAGGTAAAAAACCCTTCTTAATAAGAACATCCTTCATACGGCTTTTATGGTTTCCCTGAAGTTCGATCACATTGTCCTTTATCGTTCCACCGCATGCGAATTTAGACTTTAGATAGGTCGCCAACTCCTGCAAGTCAATCTCTGTAGGATTAAGACCTTCTATTACTGTCACTTCTTTTTTATATTTTCTCGTATCTATCTTTACAACAATTCTCTGCTGTTCTTTTGCCACTTCTTCGCATATGCAAAGCTCTTTCGGCAAACCACAAACAGTACACATTTCTGAACTCATTTATTGGGTTAATACCTCCATTCTTATATTACACAGGAGTGTTATATAGCTACTTGATGCTTCCCGTATTAAAATATAATGGTAAAGAGATAGCGAAGAGCGTAGAATTTGCGAAAACAAAACTCCAGCAGACCCTGGGTTTGATGTTTCGTAAAAGTATTCCTCCTGATTATTCGATGATTTTTATATTAAAAAAACCATCCTCTATTAATGTCCACATGCTCTTTGTGCTTTCTCCTATCAACGTTATTTTTTTAGATGAGAAAAAAAAGATCTCGGGACTTGCCTGTTTGGCTCCCTGGATTGGATTTAAAGCCATGAAGAACATCAAGTATGTCCTTGAAATGAAAGCCGGTACAATCGAAAAATACAATCTTTCCATTGGCGGGCAAATGGAATTCGAAGAGACTTAGGATATGACCTTATACGGAAAATTGGATGGAGATGCAGTAATAATTGAAAAGAGAGCGGTCGAGGAATTATATAACACAAGTTTTTACGGACGCCCCAGGGACGATAAGCTTGAAGTATCCCTCACCGAGGGTGCTTATCTTATCTATCTCGGAAAAATAACAGTCGAGTCTGAGGGAGAAGAGCTTGATTTTAAACAATTTTTCCTGAGAGCTTCAAACATATTGAAAAATTTTGAATTGCTTTATGTTGTTTATAAAGATTTAAGAGAACGGGGCTATTATGTCCAGCCCGGTGTAACTGGTTTCAGGGTTTATCCTCGCGGCGGACATCCGGGGAAGACTCCTGCAGAATTTTTTATTTTTGTGACTTCGGAGAGGATCCCACTGTTGTTTTCAGATCTGGAAAAGCATCTTGAAACAGTGGATAACCTAAAGAAGCGTTTGGTTCTCGCGATAGTGGATGAAGAAAGCGACATTACTTACTACGAGGCGAGAAGAACAATACTATCAGGTTCATGCAAATTAAGATTGGATAAATTGCTGGCAACAGCAAGCCTGCTTGAAGACAGGGTTGTGGTATGGGATTCTGACGCCTCATCCACCCTTTTAGACAGCGGATTTTTCGGCAAACCCATGGATGAAGGACATCTTCAGCTATCGCTTGTTGAATCGTGTTATCTTCTTAACAACGGTATTCTGGGTATAGAAAAAAGAAACAATGCGAGGCTGGATTTTTCTGAGTTTTCAAGACTTGCATCCGAAATCGAATCCGATTTCATGATAAAATATGCAGTCTATGAAGAATTGAGAAACTGCGGACTTGTTCCCAAAACAGGATTCAAATTCGGAACACATTTCAGGGTCTACAAGAACTTTGAAACCCTGTCCGGATTATCACATTCGGATTATCTTGTTCATGCCATAGAGCACAACCATATATTCTCGTTGCAGCAGCTTTCCCGCGCGGTGCGGCTTGCCAACAGCGTGAGAAAGGAAATGATGTACGGCGTGGTCGAATCGCAGGTTGATTTTATTGTTATCGGAAGAATGAGGCTGTAATAATTATTGCTCTTCTTCTTTCTGTTTACGCTTAACTATTTTCTCGAGTTTCTTAGCCCACATATCTTCTACCTCTGTGTACTCGCACTCAAGGTAATGCGTAACTGCTTTTGAAATAGCATCCTTGGTACTGCTCTCTCCTGTTTTTTGTTTCAGGGCTTCGATATCATCTACTGTAAGAACCGTCTGTGCATGCATTATTTTAGCCATATTTATATCACCTCATGAAATGTATTTTCCCCTTTATTTCAGCATCATCATCATATTATTTAAGCATTACTAAATGATGTTTGAGAGTTTAGTATCATTTCTTTTTAACTACTAAATAAATCAGCAATACAAGAATCAATCCAGCCACTCCAAACCCCGGGGTTTTTTTGCCACCGGCTGTTTCTTGTGGGCTTTCTGTTCCTTTGGGTGTTGAAAGGCTATTTTCTGTTTGATTCAGTTCATCATTTGCATATCCAACATATTCCAGGGCAACCTTGTCTTCGTTTTTCCAGAATGATTGAAGCGCCTGGTTGGTATTGTAATCCTCGGCATTATTGAGATGGGTTTCCGCTTCCGAAACATTAATCCCCTGTGCCTTTGCTGTATTAATCTGCGCTTTCAACGCCCTCCATTTTTCATCGGTCTTTACTATTTTATTCAATACGCTTGAGAATGAGCTTTTAATTTGTATTACATCTCCGGCATGCAGGGTTTCAGGCGACCACGTTGGAACCATGTGATCGAATTGGAACAGGATTTTAAACGGTTTTGGAGTTACAGACGTGACTTCAACCGCTGCTGGAAGGAATACCTGGCTTCTTATTTCTGCTTCACCAGGAACTGAGATATCGATATTTTTCCCTGCAACAATTGCTTGCGGTGCTTCAACAGGGATTTCAATAGAATAATTCGAACCCACACTTGCAGCCCAGTTCTCCGCTGTAAAACCAATGCGCCCATCCCATTTCTTTCCCGCTTCAACCGAGCTGTTGAAATTGACTATTATCTTCGTTCCACCCGGAACCGATTGCTGTTCCACCACCTGCCCTGTAAAACTTGAGGTATGGTCAAAATCATATATAATTGTGACACCGGATGCAGGAACCACAAACGAAAAACCATCAAGAGGAAGAGAACCGGAATTCTCAATTTCAGCCTGTATTACCTCTTCAACTTTTCCGTCATCGTGCAGCGTTACGTTCAACACCCACCTGTTGAGGGATACTTCTGCCGCAGATACCGGATAAGCGGCTATCAACATCATGAGGAAATAAATAAAAAATCTCTTGGTTGCCATTAAATTCTTCTTCCTTTTTAACATGAAGACTAATAATGTTTACGCTGCCGGAGAATACAAGATTTCCCCTGTTCTCTCATACACCTTAATTCCTGGAGGCAGTTTTTCCCTGAATTTCTTTCCGCGGAGCACCTCAAGGAAGACCCTTATCCCCCTGCTGTCCAGAAGTCTCACAGGTATGACAAAATCATATTCTTCATCTGCAATTTTAATAAACTTCAATCCATTCAGCTCGGCTACAGGACGGATTCCAACTCCAACATCCGCTTTTCCAAGTTTAACCGCGGCAGCTACAGCGCTGTGGGTTTTTGCCTCGGTATAATAGCCATTTATGCTGTTTGTAAGTTCTTCAAATGATATGCCGCGCTTATTCGCAACCTCCCTGAACTTGCGGTCTGTAATTACCCTTGTCCCTGAACCTGTATTCCTGTTGATAATCCTTGCATTGATTATATCTTCAAATTTTGTTATCTTGCTGTCCTTTCTTACAATCAAGCCCTGTTCTCTCCTGTATCCTTTGACGATGACGGCGTTATTTATTCCAAACCTTTCAAGATATGGAATGTTATACACCCCGGATTCGTCCAGGAGATGTACCCCGGCGATATCAGCGATTCCATTTCTTACTGCACTCAAGCCCCCGGAAGAGCCTGCATTGATCACACGGATTTTCAATCCTGTCAAATCGGCAAGCGTATCAAGCCCCAGACAATGGCTGCCCACGAATAATAAATCCACAGCTTCAGGTTTTCCAAATAACGTAACGTTTACAGTTTCGCCTGATTTTAGCATCTCCACGTTTGCAGGAATCTCCATGAAACCGTCTGCTTCTGAAAGTGTGGTAATCGCGCCAGAACCTTTCTCAATCGGGTAAGCAAAGCCCCTCACAATGCCAACGGGAAGAAGCTGGGTTCGTCCTTCAGGGCGTATCCTCGCAGACAATGTTGCTTTTACCTGTATGCGCTCCTCTTTTTTACCCGTCATTTTCCTGATAAGCGGGGCTACAAATTCATTGAAAATGATAAGTGAGGAGGTTGGATATCCCGGAAGACCGAAAAAAGGCTTTCCGAATAGCATTCCAATTATAACAGGCTTTCCTGGTTTAATATCTATTCCATGAGCAAGAAGCGTGCCATTCTCCTCTATTATCCTGTACATGATATCGCCCCAACCTGCCGATGTGCTTCCTGAAGTAAGGATAATATCGCAGTCTTGCGCAGCTTCATGCAAGGTGCTCTTTATCTCATTATCATTATCCCCTACTATGCCGTAACGAACAGGATTTCCTCCGCACTCCTTTACTGCCGAAAAAAGAGAAAAAGAATTAATATCGTAGATTTTTCCCGCCTGGAGTTCACAGCCCGGCTCCACAAGCTCGTTGCCCGTGGAGATTATTCCAGCATTCAATCCATAAACACCAATCTTTTTTTTGCCGATTGCTGCCAGCACCCCGATTTCCCTTGCGCCAAGAAGTGTTTCCTTTTTCAAAACCCTCTCCCCGACCATTATGTCCGAGCCTGCGGGCATTACATTTTCATTGATGGAAACAGGGCGCCTGACATGCAGCTCTGTGTCAACACTTGTGTACTCCACCATAACCACAGAGTCAGCACCTTCCGGCATTACAGCACCTGTTGCAATTTCAGCAGATTCTCCTTTCCTTATGCGAAAATCAGGATTTATCCCGGCCGGGATTGAGCCCGCAAGCCCAAGACGTACAGGTCTATCCTCTCTCGCCTCATAGGTATCAGAGGCACAAACCGCATAGCCGTCCATCGAAGCCCTGTTAAAAGGAGGTACATCCACCTCAGAAACGGCATCCTCGGCAAGAGCGCATCCCAGAGAGTTCTCAAGCTCAACCTCAATTATACGAGGATGGATATCAAGGCTTTGGATTATGCCCTTTGCTTCATCCACAGTAACGAGTTTTCTGAATTCTCTCACACCCATTATCACGAATCCATCGGTTAAATCGTTTATCCAATCCTGAACAATTCAGATATTTTTTTGTATAACTTCTACATTTAATGATATATGTCAAGTGTAACTTTTCTGGGAACGGGTGGCGGAAGGATGGTGGTGCTCAACCAGCTGCGCAAAAGCGGAGGTTTCTGGCTTAAACTGGACGACGTGAATATACTACAGGATCCTGGACCGGGTTCGCTCGTCATGGTTCACCAGCTCCACCTCAAGCCGAGAAACCTTGATGCAATTATATTATCCCACAGGCATATCGACCATTCAAACGATGTCAATGTCATGGTTGAAGCAATGACGCTGGGAGGTTTCCAACCACGAGGAAGGCTAATTGTGCCTTCCGATTGCCTGAATTCCGATCCTGTGGTGCTTCAATACATACGACCTTTTGTTGAAATAACCGAAATAAAAAAAGGTATGGAAATAACTCTTGGGAGTATCAAAATCGGGTTCCCGCTCCAGAATATGCACCCTGTTGAAACATACGGGGCGATTTACACTTTCAGCTCCGGGCGCCTCGGTTATATACCGGATACAGAATATTTTCCTGAACTGGCTGGGGCTTACAAGGGTGTTGATTTCCTGATAATCAATGTTGTGAGAATGAAAACGAACAAGAAAATCCGCCATCTCAATATAGACGAGGCAGCTGAGTTGATCAATGAGATAAGACCGAAAAGGGCGATACTGACACATTTTGGCTTACAGGTATTGAAATCCTCCCCTGAACTTCAGGCAAGGAACATCTCAGAAAAAACCGGGGTAGAAGTCAGCGCTGCGTACGACAGCATGAGCGTAAATTTTGATGAGCGGGAAACCAAGAAGTGGTTCTAAAGCTTTCGCCTTACAGCTTCTATTTTCTCTGCCATTCCTTTCGGATTGTCCCTTCTGTCATCGATGGTCAGGTGGGTGACCACCCTTTTTACACCGCTTTTGACCAGCACTTCGTGGGCTGCCTTTACTGCACGAAAAGCATCATCAATGGAATTAACCTCCAGTACCGTGCCCATAGGCGTTAACTGGTATTTCACACCAAGTTTATCTATTGCTTTCACAGCATCGGCTATATGTTTGCTCATACCCGTATCTCCTGTTCCGAGAGCCACAATCTCAAGTTCCGCTGTAATTAATGATTTCATACTAACCACAATATTGAGTAGGCCGTTGGAGGCAAAATACTTTCTGTTGCTCACAAAATTATATATGGAACACCTGTTTATTTTGCAATATGCCAGAGGATATGAAAAATAAGATACGGGTTATGCTTACTTCTACTGCCGCGATTCAAGAACCTGAGGAGCGGTCAAGAAAATACCGCAATATTGTTGGGATTCTGGCTCAGGAAGCAGTGCGGTCAGGCGACACATGGTATCTTGAAGAAGCCCTAAAAACTGCAGGACTTGTTACCATTGACCCGTCCAAGGCTTATGTGGATATTATCCGTGCCATGGCAAGAATTGGAACAAACCGGAAAGATGAGAAAATTCCCAGGAATGCTCTCAAAATAACAGAAAGAATAGACAACAGCCTTGACCTTTCGGTGGCGCTGCATGAGCTTGTGGTTGCGTTTGCAAAAATTGGTATTGATAAAAAGGATGAGAAAATATTATCTTATTCCCTGAATTTAACAGAGAAAGTTCCGCTGGACACATACCGTTCCTCTGCTTTTCGAAATATTGCAAAATTACACGCAGGCGCAAATCCAAAAAGGGCGCTTGAATTGCTTGAGACTGCAATCGAGTTGATAGAAAAAAGTAAAGGCATCGAGCCTGTTTATTTCATTTCTGCTTTCTGTGATATCGCTGCTCAGCTTGCTAAATTGAATGATGAGAGAAGTTACGGGTTCATCACACGGGCGATAGCACTGGCTGATGATATTGCAGACGTTTTCGAGAAATCCGCGATATTGTTAAAAATAGTGGAAACCGAGATTGCGGTTGGAGCGCAGAAGCATGATGAGAAGCTTTTGAAAGAGGCTTCTGTAATCTCGTCCGGGATTACGAGGGAATATTATAAAACGCTGGCTTTGGATGCGATAAAAAGAATAGATTAGTCAGAGGTCGTATCTTTAAACCCTGCGCGCCTTTTAGCGATTTCGATTGCGGTTTTCTCCATCATTTCTGGGGTTATGATGGGGATATTTTCTGGTATTTCCACTTGATCTTTCTTGGATTTCATTTAATTATTTTGCTCTATAACGCTTTTTAGGTATAATTATTGTTATATTTTCTGATATTATATTTAAACCATAAAACCTCAGAGACCTTTATTAATCTTCCAACCCAACATACCCTCGGTGACCAGAATGCCATTCGTTAAAATAATCGACACAGTGGGCTCATCCCCGGAAAGCTGGGAGAGAGCAGCGAAGAATGCGATAGAAGAAGCCTCAGACCTTCCGATTTTCAAAAGGAAAGGCGTAATTACAAAAGCTACGATCAAGGGCTTTGACGTAGAAATCAGGGATAATAAAATAGCAGCCTACCTTTGCAGGGTGGAGATGTTCCTTAGCGGTACCGAGTGATGCCGGAAATAAGCGACGATGAACTTGAGGCAATGCTTGAGCGCCGTCCTTCGGTGCGCGAAGCAAAGGTCGCAGACCATGAACTCATGGTCAAGGCGCTGGAACATCAGGTTCGGCGCAGGCTGATTAAGGCTATAGGAGTGTTTGGAAAAAAGAAGGGCGAGCTCCAGAAAGATGTTGGCGTGGATGATGCAATATTCAATTTCCAGACGGATTTTTTGATAAAAGGGAATTACATCAAGATCGAGAACGATACCTACAGGCTCACGGACAGGGGACTTGCGCTTTTACCTAACATCCCTAAATAGCTTGATTACGAATCCGGCAAGCGCTTCACTTTTTTCAACTGAATTCATAAGTGTATCGCATCTCACAGTTCTGACAGCGAAGTCATTTTCATCAGCAGTATCCCTATCATCAATCACCAGTCTATCGAGAATATCAGTGTAACACTCAGCAACACCCTTAGAGGAAACGGGAAATCCGCAGGCAGACAAAAGCTTCGCTGCAGGTCCGCTCACGGGTGAATTCCCGATTATCGGGCTTACCGCGATTACTTTTTTTTGAGCTAATATTTTTCGCATTCTTTTTAAAGCCAGGATGGGCCCGATACTTGTTATTGGGTTGCTTGGCCCTATTATCACAGTGTCCTCGGACTCAAGAACCGCTGCCACCTCCTTCGTGGGCTTTGCCTTTTCGATGCCCGTTAGCCTGACATCCAGGACATCGGCTTCGCCTTTAGCTCCTACCCAGAAATCCTGGAAATGCACAAACCCCTCTGGCGTATTAATCATCGTATCGACCTTTTCATCGCACATCGGAAGAATTCTGGCCTTAATTCCCGCTCTTAACGAAAGCTGCATAGTTGCCGCTGTCAGACTTGCTCCTTTTCGCATTAATTCCGAGCGGAAAACATGGGTTGCGCGGTCGGCATCCCCTATCATAAGTTTTTCATTGATGCCGATTTTTTTTAAGGTATTATACGTATGAAAGGTATCATTTTTAATCCCCCACCACTTTTCGACATCCAGCACACCCGAAAAAAGATATAAGACCGTATCCAGGTCAGGCGAGACGAGATTTCCAGATACCATAATATCCTCTGCCGTATTCACTATTACCGTAATCTTCTCATCAGGGATCAATCTGCGAAGGCCCTGGATGAGCTTGGGCGAGCCCGTTCCTCCAGAAAGAACAATCACATCAAACCCTCATTTTCCCGAACATCTTTCCACCCAGACCTATCATGGCGAGAGCAAACAATATCAGTACTGTAATACTCAGCTCAATTCGAATAGTGGAGACACCGAACAAACAATATCGAAGCGCTTCAACCCCATAGGTGAGGGGATTTGCATACACAAACACCTTGAGCCACTCAGGAAGGTTTGATATTGGAAAAAATGCCCCGCTTAGAAGAACCAACGGCATCGTAAGGAAGCTCATTACCATCTGATATCCCTCGTGGCTATCGATTCTTGAGGCGAGCGCAATACCGAGCCCGATAAACCCGATGCCTGAGATAAACATGATAAGAATACTTGCGAGCACGCCCGGGATCGAGACATATTTCACCCCTATTAACCATGCAATAATCATAATCAATATCCCCTGAATCATGGCTGTTGTAACCCCTCCAACGGCTTTCCCCAGCGCCACAAAGAAACGGCTTACAGGTGCGATGAGGATTTCCTTAAGGAAGCCGAACTCCCTGTCCCATATAATTGACACCCCTCCCATCAGTGATGAAAAAAGCACCGCCATGCCTATTAAACCCGGCGCAAGATAGCTTGTGTAAGAAGCCCCGCCTCCGCGGATCGGGAAAGACGAACTGAATCCTGCCCCAAGGATGACCAGGAAAAAAAGCGGGGTTGCAAGAGCGCCAATGATACGCGATTTGGAACGCGAGAATCGGAGCATTTCCCGCAGCCACATGGTATAGACCGTATTGACCGCCTTTTTTACCATCATTTCCTCCGTGCCCGGATCTTATATCCAACCTGTTCTAATTCGCTTGCTTCTTTATCCCTTATGGCTCGTCCCGTGTGATGAAGAAATACATCATCCAGTGTGGGTTTCCGCAGGCTGACCGAAAGAATGGATATGCCTGCATTCGAGGCAAGAGCCAGTATATGGGGAATCTGGCGCTCACCCTCCTTTACCGTAATAAAGACCTCGTTCTTTTTCTGTGAAATTATGTTTGCGCACCCATTTTTTTTATAGAGGTCGCAAAGGCGGGCTAAATTATCGGGGTTTTCAATTTCCAGGGTGATGACATCTCCGCCGAGCATGCTTTTCAGGGCTTCAGGTGTATCGAGTGCAACAATCTCGCCATTGTCGATTATCGCAATCCTGTGGCAGAGGTGGTCAGCCTCTTCCATGTAATGCGTGGTGAGCATGATGGTCACACCCTCCTCTTTATTCAGGGATTTTATATATTCCCAGATATGATTTCGCGTTTGCGGGTCAAGCCCCAGTGTGGGTTCGTCAAGGAATAAGACCCTTGGGTGGTGCATAAGCCCGCGTGCGATTTCAAGGCGTCTCATCATTCCGCCTGAATATGTCCTGACGAGAGCATCTGCCCTGTCCGTGAGTTCAACGAGCGAAAGAACTTCTTTTATCCTTTTTTTTCTGGTTTTACTGTCAAGACCATAGAGCCTGCCGTGAAGGTCGAGATTCTCCCTCCCGGTGAGGCGGTCATCCAGTGTGGTATCCTGGAATACCATCCCGATGTTCTGCCGCACTAACTCTTCCTGTTTTTTCACATCAAAACCCCATACAAAAGCGCTGCCGCCTGAGGGTTCTGTCATCGTGGAGAGCATGTTTATGAGCGTGGTTTTTCCTGCCCCGTTCGGACCGAGGAGCCCGAATAATTCACCCGGTTTTACAGCGATGCTGACCCCATTTACAGCAGTAATATCATCGAAGTGCTTCGTTATCCCTGACGTTTCAACGGCATAGAGCATGTTTTCCCAGTATTTATTTTAAAGATTATAGAGCTATTCCCAAACCCGTAACCGAAGTCTTTATCATTTATCATTCATATTCAAGAATGCTATTTTTACTCCAGAAGCGGGGTAGGGTAGTCAGGATATCCCGACGGGCTCATAACCCGTAGATCAATGGTTCGAATCCATTCCCCGCTATACATAGCTGTTGTTGTGAGGAGCCATAATGTTTGCGAATAGGCGCATAAAGTTTGCAATTGTAAACACAAAGTTTGCGTAATGGAACCGTGGTACAGCTGCAGGCGCTGGCCGCCCGCAACTCTTATATATGATGGAATGGTAGAGGCGGAAGCTCGGCACTAACCTGCCAAGCCCATATATATACAAAATATGCAGATCAGAAAACGTTCTGATTATGTATAAAAAACGATGAACTCGTGTATAAAATCATACACGAGGGAAAGTGTTATATACGGTAAAAGACAGATATGATGTTTCCTATGTGTTAAAGAGACCTCGTATATAAATACGAGGACTAATCACAGAGGAATGTTGTTTAAAAACAACTTTTTATCACCGCCTTAATTCATGGTAAATATTTGGCGTCGGCCCGGATTATAGGTAACACCTGAATGTGAAGGGCTGTCTTCCAACCATGATACATTAAATGGAGACAAGAACGGATGTTCTCGTCTGACGTTGGCGTGACAGTTCGGTTAATTCCAATCGATAGATAGGAATTAACAAGGAACTATTGTACCTTATATAATAGTTCCTCCTAAAATTCCGATAGTTTAAACAATACTTCGTGTGCAGATATCAACGAGATATCAAACAATTCTGGTTGATCCTGCCAGAGGCTACTGCTATCGGGGTCCGACTAAGCCATGCGAGTTGAGAGGGGTAAGCCCTCGGCGTAATGCTCAGTAACACGCGGATAACCTGCCCTTGGGTCCGGGATAACCCCGGGAAACTGGGACTAATACCGGATAGATCAAAGATACTGGAATGTTCCTTGGTCCAAAACTCCGGTGCCCAAGGATGGGTCTGCGGCCTATCAGGTTGTAGTGGGTGTAACGTACCTACTAGCCTACGACGGGTAAGGGTTGTGAGAGCAAGAGCCCTGAGATGGATTCTGAGACATGAATCCAGGCCCTACGGGGTGCAGCAGGCGCGAAAACTTTACACTGCTAGAAATAGCGATAAGGGGACCCCGAGTGCCAGTACCTAGTACTGGCTGTCCCGCTGTCCAAACAACAGTGGTTAGCAAGGGCCGGGCAAGACCGGTGCCAGCCGCCGCGGTAACACCGGCGGCCCGAGTGGTAGCCGTTATTATTGGGTTTAAAGGGTCCGTAGCCGGCCTATTAAGTCTCTTGGGAAATCTGGCGGCTTAATCGTCAGGCGTCCAAGAGATACTGACAGGCTTGGGACCGGGAGAGGTGGGAGGTACTCCAGGGGTAGGGGTGAAATCTCGTAATCCTTGGGGGACCACCGATGGCGAAGGCATCCCACCAGAACGGGTCCGACGGTGAGGGACGAAAGCTGGGGGCACGAACCGGATTAGATACCCGGGTAGTCCCAGCTGTAAACGATGCTCGCTAGGTGTCAGGTGCGGTGCGACCGCATCTGGTGCCGCAGTGAAAACTTGAAGCGAGTCACCTGGGAAGTACGGTCGCAAGGCTGAAACTTAAAGGAATTGGCGGGGGAGCACTACAACGGGTGGAGCCTGCGGTTCAATTGGATTCAACGCCGGAAAGCTTACCGGGTCAGACAGCAATATGAAGGTCAGGCTAAAGACCTTACCGAATTCGCTGAGAGGAGGTGCATGGCCGTCGTCAGTTCGTATCGTGAGACATCCTGTTAAGTCAGGCAACGAGCAAGACCCGTGCCCACAGTTGCCAGCATTCTCGCAAGAGAGATGGGCACACTGTGGGGACCGCCGCTGCTAAAGCGGAGGAAGGAGCGGGCTACGGTAGGTCAGTATGCCCCGAATCATCCGGGCTACACGCGGGCTACAATGGTTGGGACAATGGGCACCTACACCGAGAGGTGATGGTAATCTCCTAAACCCAGCCTTAGTTCGGATTGAGGGCTGCAACTCGCCCTCATGAAGCCGGAATCCGTAGTAATCGCGTATCAACATCACGCGGTGAATACGTCCCTGCTCCTTGCACACACCGCCCGTCAAACCATGCGAGTGAGGTCTGAATGAGGGCTTGCTTTAACAAGTTCGAATTTAGGCTTCGCGAGTGGGGTTAAGTCGTAACAAGGTAGCCGTAGGGGAATCTGCGGCTGGATCACCTCCTAACGCAGCACACAAACGTGTGCTACAAATTGTCTATCGATTGGAAACCGAAAAACTGTCAAGCCAACAGAGAAAGATTCGTGGGCCATACGAGACCACGAGAAAGGGCTCGTAGATCAGTTGGAAGATCGCCGCCTTTGCAAGGCGGAGGCCCTGGGTTCGAGTCCCAGCGAGTCCATTAGACCTCGAAACTCCCCGTATTTAAATACAGGGCATGACGGGGACTTACCAATGCACTCAGCGGTGTAATGCCGCTGCGGAAGGGTAGATTAGCGATTTTAGACCAAAATTATGCTAAATGAAACCGTGTATAAGCGCAACCCGGACGCTAACTGAATGTAGTGAAGCGTGTTCTGGCAAATTATACCATCCGGTGAATGGCTCGGCTCAAGCGCTGAAGAAGGACGTACCAAGTTGCGATAAGCCTCGGCGAACCGCATGGAGGTTTTGAACCGAGGATCTCCTAATGAGACCTCTCAGTGCGCAAGTGCTGATCCGAAAGGATCGGGAACGCCCCGGATTGAAACATCTTAGTAGGGGCAGGAAAAGAAATCAATAGAGATGCCGCCAGTAACGGCGAGTGAAAACGGCATAGTTTAAACCGAATCCCTACCGAAAGGATAGGGAGATGTAGTGTCATAAGCCAGGCCATATACAGTGCAAACCAGCGAAGTTGAACTTGTCTGGAACGTCAGACCATAGAGTGTGATAGTCACGTAGACGTAAACTGGTGGACTGTGGCTTGGTCTTGAGTACCGTGGGTCGGAATTCTCGCGGGAATTTGGGAGTCATCAATTTCCAAAACTAAATACGTCTTGAGACCGATAGCGTAGTAGTAGTGTGAACGAAAACTGAAAAGTACCCCAAGAAGGGAGGTGCAAAGCGCCTGAAATCGGATGGTGATGGAGCGATACAGCGTGAAAGGATCTGTATAGCGAAGGAATATGTCGCGAGGCATTAGTACGGGCTATACTGCCAGCGTTGTATATTACGTTTTGAAGAACGGGCCAGGGAGTGTACCCAAGTGGCGAGGCTAATTGAAAGAGCAGCCGAAGC